>NZ_JBEXJT010000059.1:0-46108 GCF_040609255.1 Kitasatospora sp. NPDC004723
TCGAACCACGCGGCCCCATCGAGACCGAAGCAGCCCGCCGCCTCGCCGACGACCTCAAGAACGAGTGATCACCCGATTACCCAACACTTTCTGAGCCGAGCAGGGCTTCGGGGCAGGAGCCGGGAGCCGTGCGGGGCGGGAGCCTGGCGCCGGGAGAACCGGTCTAGGGGCGGGAGAGCAGCGGCGTCGCGCGCAGCACCTCGCGGATCGCGGCCCGGTCGCCGTGCTCGCCGACCGGCAGCCGGTCCGGGTCGCGGTGCGCGGCGGCCAGCTGGCAGAACTCCAGCCCGTCCAGCACCATCACGGCCACCGGTTCGCCGACCAGCGGGCCCGCCTCCGGGCCGTCCAGCGGTATCAGCCACTCACCGGCGGCCGGGCCGTCGATCACCAGCCGGACCCGGCGGCCGGTCCGGGCCCCAACCGCTCGCCCGGGGCCGCCGTCGGGTGCGCCGACCGCCGCTCCGGTGAGCTCGGGGTGCGCCGCCCGCTGCCCGGCGAGCGCCAGCGGCAGCATCCGCACGGCCAGGTCGATCATCTGCCGCAGGTGCTGCGGGGCCGGCGGGTCGTACGGGTAGGCGACCGCGCGGGCGACGTCCTCTCCGTGCACGTAGCACTCGAAGGCCCGGTCGACGAAGGCGTCCCGGAGCGGGACCGTCACGAAGCCGAAGTCCACCGGGGTGTTGCCCTGCGGGGCGAGCGCGGCCGAGCGGACCAGCCGGTGGCAGTGCCGGCGCCACCGGGCGCGGACCCGCTGCGGCGGCTGGCCGGCCTGCTCGGCGGTGAGCCGGGCGGTGCGCTCGGCGATCCGGGCCCAGGGCCGGCCGGCCTGCTGCGGCACCCGGGGCACCGACGGGAGGACGGCCTCCTGCGGCGGGACCCGGCGCTCGGCCGCCGGCCCGGTGCCGGACGCGGCCGTGCCGGTGGGACCGGTGCCGGACGGGACGGGGTCGGGCAGTCCGAGGGCGACGGCCAGGTAGCCGTCCACGGCGGCGAGGTGGCAGAGCACCTCGGCCGGGCGCAGGTACTCGGTGCCGCCGTGCCAAGGCAGTTCGGCGACCTCCTGCCACTCCTCCGGGCCGAGGTCGCGCAGCAGCGCGTCGAACTTGGCGGTCTCGGCGGCGTACGGCATGCCCCAGGCGGGGACCGGCAGATCGGCCGGGCGGCGGGCCAGGCACCAGTCGAGCACCTGCTTGCGCAGGGCGGCGGGCTGGTCCAGCGGCTCCTCGACGGAGAGCCAGCCGGCCGCCTCGCGCAGTCGCTCGGCGTGCTCGGCGCACTCCGGGCAACCGGTCAGGTGGGCTTCGACCTCGGCGCCCTCGCGGGGCTGGACGGCGCCCAGCGCCCAGGCGCCGAGCAGCGAGCGCAGGGCCTCGTGCTGCTCGTCGGTGATCGTCACGTCCCCCCGCCCTCCTTCCACCGCGCGCTCCCGTCCGCTCGTTCCGTGTCCGACGAGTCCGCGTCGTCCGCGTCGGCTCGTCCCGGGTCGGCCGGGGTGGGGCCCCGGTGCCGGGCGCGCTCCTGCTCCAACTCGGTGGCGAGCAGTTCCAGTCCCTGCCGCATCCGCTGCTTGGCGGCCTGCTCGCTGATCCCCAGCCGGCGGGCCGTCTCCTGGTAGGTGCGGCCGTCGTAGTAGGACTCCGCGATGGTCTCACGCAGCGGTTGCGGCAGAGCGGCGACCGCGTACTGGACCCGGGCGGCGGTGGCCACCGCGCGGATCTCGTCGTGGACCCCGTCCTGCGCGTCGTCGCCCGCGAAACCCGCCTCCGCGGCGCGGCGCGCCCGCAGGCGGTCCACCGCGCGACGGTGGGTCAGCGCGCCGAGCCAGGCGCGGAGCGAGCCGCGGGCCGGGTCGAAGGCCTCGGGGTGCTCCCAGACGTGGGCGAATATCTCCCGGGTGAGTTGCGCCGCCGCGGTCTGGTCGGCCAGTATCCGCCCGGCCAACCCGTGGACCATCGGCGCGAGTTGGTCGTACAGCTCGCCGAGGGCGGTCTCTTCGCCGCGGGCCAGGCGCCGCTGCAGCTGCTCGTCCCGGCGCGGGGCGCCGTCGGTGGTGGCCACCGGTCACCACCCCTCCTGCCGGACCGACCGCTGACGGTCCCACGGTAACCCGCGCGGTTCGGGCGGCGCGCGGATTCGGCGGAGAACGGAGGCCGGGGCTTCGGATCGTCAGATCGTGGGATCTGCCGTCGATCCCGCGGTTGAGCTGTTCGAAGGGGGGTGGACATATGTCGCACGGGTGGTTCGCGAGTGGCGGGTGCGGCGGGAGCGGCGGACGGCGGTAGGTTCGCCTCTGCGTCGTGGGCCGGTCGGTCCGGGCCGGGCGATCGCCGGTCCGGGGCTCGCCAGAGTGAACGGGACAGTATGCCCTGCCCCGTCCCCCGATCGCTGGAATATGCCCGAAGCGCTTGCTGCGGTCCGCCCGCCGACTCATCCTGAGGCGTATTCGTGTCGCGGCCGGTGCGGCGGCGGACGAGGTGGCGCGGGCGCGCCGCGGCGGGTGCGGCGTGCGGTCACCCCGCCGGGCGGCGGCCCGACGGACGGCCGGCCCGACGGACGGCCGGCCCGGTGCGCGCCCGGGCCGGGCGGGCGACCAGGACCCGGCCGAGACGGTGGCCGAACTGCGAGTGCGGGTGGTGGAGCGGTGCAGGTTCTTCAGGTACAGCTTGCGGTGCAGGCGGACCCCGCCGAGGTCGGCCGGGCCCGTCGGTGGGTCCGCTCGCGGCTGCTCAACCACGGGGTGGACCCGGACGCGCCGATCGCCGAGACGGTGGTCCTGGTGGTCTCCGAACTGGTCACCAACGCCGTGGTGCACACCGGCTGTCCGGCCGTGCTGCGGCTCTGCTTCCCGCTGGGCGACCTCCCGGGTGCCCTACCGGACGCCGCCCCGGGCACGGCGGGACACGACGGGGTGCGCGAGTCGGCGACGGTCGGTCCGCTGCGGGTCGAGGTCGCCGACGCCAGCCAGGTCGCCCCCGCCCCCCGGCACGCCGGGGCGGACGTCGACGCCACCAACGGGCGCGGCCTGGAGCTGGTCGAGCTGCTCTGCGACCGCTGGGGCTGGTACCCCGACGGCACGGGCAAGCGGGTCTGGTGCGAGATCAGCCCGGACGCCCGGCCCGCGGACCCGCTCACCGCCGTCGACTGGGCGGCGCTGGCGCAGCCCTGACGGGCCCCGGCCCCCGCGTCCCTGACGTCCCCTTGGCCCCGGGGCCGAAAGCTGACGCAACCATTCCGAATTTCGGACAAACCATTGACGTGACGTATCCGACTGATCACGCTTGGGTGCAGCTCTCCGTCGCGAGGGGACGCCGAGGGAACACCCGAACGCCACCGCGGTGCTGCTGTCCAGGGGGACCACGTCAGCAAGGGGGGCCGTGGGTCGGTCGTACGCTGGCTCCTTGGCGAGTGCGGAGGGCGTGGCACGGGTTCAGGGACCGTGTGCCGAGGTTGGATGGCGGCCGGCCGTGCCGTGCTCGGGGTGCGTGCGGCCCGCCGCCATCCGATCCGCCCGCCGTGGGCGATCTTTTCCGGCCACCCGGCCCGCGCGCCGAACCCCGGATCCCGGTCAGGCCGCCTCTCATCCCCGGTTGGCCCGATTCCGGCGGAAGTCGGCAGTCCCGCCCCTCGTCGTCGGCCCGCGCCGTCGGGAGACTCTGCCGGGTGAACGAGACCGACGCCCCCACCGGACCCCCGACGCCCGCCGGACCCCCGACTCCCGCCGGACCCCAGGCCCCCACCGGACCCCGGACCACCGCCGACGCGCTCCCCGCGCCCGTCCGCGCGCCCCGGGTGCACTACGCCTGGGTGGTGGCCGGTGTCGCCCTGCTGGTGCTGCTCGGCTCGGCCGGATTCCGGTCCACGCCCAGTCTGATGATGGACGCGCTGCACACCGAGTTCGGCTGGTCGATGGGCACGATATCCGCCGCCAGCTCGGTCAACCTCACCCTCTACGGCCTCACCGCGCCGTTCGCCGCCGCGCTGATGGACCGGTTCGGCGTGCGACTGGTGGTGGTGTGCGCACTGCTGACGATCTCGGTCGGCGCCGGCCTCACCATGCTGATGCGCCAGCCCTGGCAACTGATGCTCTGCTGGGGCGTGCTGGTCGGCCTCGGCAGCGGCTCGATGGCCGGCGCGTTCGCCACCACGATCACCGGGCGCTGGTTCCGGGCCCGGCAGGGGCTGGTCACCGGCGTGCTGACGGCCGCCGGCGCGGCGGGAAACCTGGTCTTCCTCCCGCTCGGCGCCTGGCTGGTCGAACAGCACGGCTGGCGCACGGCGGTCGTGGTGGTCTCGCTGGCGGCCACCGCGGTGGCCGTCCCGGTGCTGCTGCTGATGCGCGAACGGCCCGCCGACCTCGGCCTGCTCCCGTACGGCGCGACCGAGCCGCCGCCCGCGCCCGTCGGCGGCGACCGGGCACTGGCCCGCTCGCTGCGGGTGCTCCGGGAGGCCGCCCGCACCCGGGCGTTCTGGCTGCTGGCCGGCTCCTTCGCGATCTGCGGCGCGACCACCGCCGGACTGGTCGGCACCCACTTCATCCCGGCCGCCCACGACCACGGCCTGCCGGTCACCACCGCGGCGAGCCTGCTCGCGCTGATCGGCGTGTTCGACGTGATCGGCACCGTCGCCAGCGGCTGGTTCACCGACCGCTTCGACGCCGGGCTGCTGCTGATCGTCTACTACGCGCTGCGCGGGCTCTCGCTGCTGGTGCTGCCGCAGCTGTTCGCGGGCGCGCTGGAACCGCCGATCCTGGCGTTCGTCATCTTCTACGGGCTGGACTGGGTGGCCACCGTGCCGCCGACCGTCGCGCTCTGCCGCCGCCACTTCGGGGAGGACGCGCCGATCGTCTTCGGCTGGGCGCTGGCCTGCCACCAGATCGGCGCCGCCGTGGTGGCCGGCCTGGCCGGATTCGCCCGGGACGCGCTCGGCGACTACGACCTCGCCTGGTACGCGGCCGGCGGACTCTGCGCGGTCGCGGTGCTGCTCTGCCTGGCGCTGCGCGGGCGTGGACCGGAACGTGGGCGGGAACGGACCGCCTCCGTCCTGTCGTAAGGGGCGACTAGGCTCCGGAGTCATGACGCTGAGCTTCACCCTCGACCCGGCACTCGACCCCGCGCTGCACGCCGAGATCACCAGCCTGTGGACGGCCGCCAGCAACGCCGGCGGGGCCGTCGGCTTCGTCCACCGGGTGACCGAGGAGGAGGTCCGGGCCGCCGGGGAGCGGCAGTTCGCCGGAACGGCACCGGCCGGACCGGACCGGCTGCTGATCGCCCGGGAGGCCGGGACCGGCCGGCTCGCCGCGATGCTGGTCTTCGAGTCGATGCGGTTCGGGCCGATGGACCACTGGCGGCTGGTGGTGAAGGTCATGGTCCACCCCGAGCTCCAGGGGCGCGGGTACGGCGCCGCGCTGCTGGCCGAGGCCGAGCGGATCGCCCGCGGCTGGGGCCTCGCGGGGCTGAAGCTCCAGGTACGGGGCGGGCTCGGCCTGGAGTCGTTCTACGCCCGCAGCGGTTACGTCGAGGTCGGCCGGGTGCCGGCCACCATCCGGGTCGCGCCCGGCGACGACCGCGACGACGTCATCATGTGGCTCGACCTGCGCTGATCGCGCGGTCGCCCGGGCGCTGCCCGGTGGGACCCGTTCCCCGCCGGGGGTGTCGGGCATGCTTCACTGGGAGACCGGCCCGGTCCCCAGCGCAGTAAGGATGTGTCCCCGGTGGGCAGCAATGTCAGCAAGAAGTCGCACGCCACGCTCCGCTACACCTCGATGCGGGTCTCGATCTTCCTCGGCTGCCTGCTGATCGCGCTGCTCCTCGGGCACTTCCGGGTCATCCCGGTCTCCGGCGAGGCCGGTGTGGTCTTCCTCTTCCTGCTGGCCGCGGTCGCCTCGGCCCCGCTCAGCTACGTCCTGCTGAGCCGCCAGCGGGACGAGATGTCGGCGGAGATCTCCGGCAAGGTGGACGGCATCCGGACCCGGACCGCCTCCAAGATCGCCGCGCAGAACGCGGAGGAGGACGCCGCCGACGAGGCCGCCCGTGCCGCGGCCGCCAAGAAGGCCGCCTCCGGCCCCGCCGCCTCGGCCCCGCAGAACTGACCCGCGCCGCCGTGCCGGAGAACGCCGTGCCGGAGAACGCCGCACCGGACAGCGCCGCACCGGGCAGCGCCGGGGCCGGGGACGCCGGCGGGCCCGTGGCGGGAACCTGGCCGGCCCCGGTCCGCCGCCCCACCGGCCGGGACGTCGCCCGGCTCGCCGGGGTCTCGCAGGCCACCGTCTCGCTGGTGTTCTCCGGCTCCGAGGCCGGCCGCCGGGTCTCCGACGCCACCCGCGAGCGGGTCCGCGAGGCCGCCCGCAGCCTCGGCTACCGCCCGCAGGCGGCCGGCCGGCAACTGCGGCTGGGCCGCAGCGGCATGATCCTGCTGGCCGTGCCGAACATCCTCGGCCCGTTCTTCGGCCGGGTCCTGGAGGGCGTCCACGAGGAGGCCGGAAAGTACGGCCTGGCCGTGGTGGTCAGCTCCGGCTGGGGCAGCGCCACGCTCGCCGAGGCCGCCACCACCAGCCGTTTCGACGGCCTGCTGATCTGCTCCCCGGACGACAGCCAGCTCGGCGAGCTGCCCGCCGACACCCCCGCCGTCTTCCTGGACGCCGACCCGGGCACCGACCGGGCCCGGCCGACCATCGAGCTGGACGTGGCCGGCGGCATGCGGGCCGCGGTCGAGCACCTGGCCGCGCTCGGCCACCGCCGGCTCGGCCGGCTGCGCTCCACCCACTCCGCGTACACCTTCCGGGTCCGCCAGGCCGCTTTCGAGGAGACGGTCCGGGCGCTCGGCCTGGACGTGGTCGAACTCGGCGTCAGCCTGAACGAGGGCCACCCGGCGGCGCGCGAGGCCGCCCACCGGCTGCTCGCCCGCCCGGACCGGCCGCACGCGGTGATCTGCGACGACGACGTGGTCGCCTCCGGCGTCTACCAGGCCGCCGCCGAGCGCGGGCTGCGGGTGCCCGGCGACCTCTCGGTGATCGGCATCGACAACGTCCCGGTGGCCGCGCTGCTCGCCCCGCCGCTGACCACCGTCGACCTGCCCGGCGAGGAGCTGGGCCGGGCCGGGGTCGCGGCGCTCGCCGGGTTGCTCCGCGGCGAGCCGGTCGCGCCGGTGCCGCCGCTCGCCACCTCGCTGGTGCGGCGCTCCTCCACCGCCGCGGCGCCGGAAGCCGGCTGACCGTCCGTTCGGACCGCGCCGTGGTCCGCGCGGTCGTCCGAGCCGAAAAAGTGGCTGCGCCCGTCGTCCAGACCACCCGGTCCGACGGGCGCAGCCACGTCCAGGGATGCGGCGGGCGTCAGCCCGCCGGCACCGGTTCGGAGGGCAGCGACGGCGCCGCGGCCGGTTCGGCGGCCGGCCGGAACCAGCGGCGGGCGCCGAACAGCAGCAGCGCGCCCAGGCCGATCCCGCCCGCCGCGCACAGCGCCACCGGGCGCAGTGAGCCCTCCGCGAGGTGGCCCGAGACGGCGTAGCCGAGCGAGTTGCCGGTCGCGAAGAGGGTGACCAGCCAGGCGAAGGCCTCGGTGACGGTGCCGGTCGGGGCCAGCTCGGCGACCAGGACGAACGCCGCCGCCAGCAGCGGGGCCAGTGCGATCCCGGAGACGAAGGCGAGCCAGGCCATCGCGACCGGTCCGGGGAGCAGGATCAGCGGCAGGTAGCTGACGGCCATGCCGAGCGCCATCAGCCAGGTGCGGGTGGCCGTCGAGCTGCGCCACGGCACCGCGCCGTAGGCGAGTGCGCCGAGCAGTCCGCCGAGCGCCGCGAGGGCCAGCAGGGTGCCGGCGCCGCCGGGCAGGCCGTCCGCCGCGTGGGCCTCGGCGTAGGCGATGAACAGCACGTTCTGCGCACCGACCGCCCATCCGGCGCCGGCCAGGCCGAGCAGCAGCAGGACCAGGCCGGGGGAGTGCAGCGGTCCGAGCAGGCCGGAGGAGTGCGCGCGCGGCGGGGCCTGCCAGGCCCGGGCCGGTGCGGTGGTGGCGACGACGGCCGCCCCGACCAGGCCGAGGGCCGCGGCCACCCAGAGTGCGGCGACCGCGCCGACCGTGCCCGCGATGCCGGCGACCGCGAGCGGGCCGGCGACGTAGAGGGTCTGCTGGGAGGCGGAGTCGAAGGCGTAGGCGGTGTCGAGCTGGTCCTCCTCGACGACGTCCGGCCAGAGCGAGCGCAGGCAGGGTTCGAGCGGGGGCATGGCCAGCCCGGCGATGGCGGCGCCGAGCGGGGCGGCGACCGCCGACCCGGGGGCCAGGGCCAGCAGGGCGTACCCGCCGCCGGCGACCACCGCGGAGACCAGCAGGACGCGGGGCTGCCCGGTGCGGTCCACGATCCGGCCGAGCACCGGTCCGCCGACGGCCGCCGCGATCGCGTACGCGGCGGTGGCCAGGCCGATCCGGCTGTACGGCGCGTGGACCTCGCGCAGCGCGAGGGCGATCACCAGGGCGGTCATGCCGGCCGGGAGGCGGCCGAGCAGGGTGCCGAAGAGGAGGCGGCCGACGTGCGGGGCGCGGAGCAGGGCGAGGTAGCCCATGGGCGGGATTCTCCGGTCGGGGAGGGCAGAGCGGGCGGGGGGATGCCCTCAAGTTATACGTATAACTGTCAACCGGTCAATCGGACCGTATCCAGAACTCAAACAACTACTTTGAACATCTCAAAGCTTTACTGCTAATGTGTCGGCCGTGACCACCTCAGACGCACGTTCGCCGCTCGGCCCGGGCCCGCTGCCCGGTGCCGCCCGCGCGTGTCGTCCGACCGGTGCTGTGGACAGCCCGCGCCGTTGTCGCGCCATGAGCTGTATTCAGGCGGCACGCCCCTGACCGGGGCCGATTCCTCCCCGTCCGGCCCGCGCGCCGTGCCGCCGTCCCCCCTCTTCTCCTCATCACCAGCAACACCTCCCCCGGAGCCGCACCGTCATGTCCACAGCGCCCGAGGCGACTTCGTCGCCGTCCGTGCTCGGCAGAATCCGTAAGACCCCCTTCTGGGCCCAGATCGTCGCCGGCCTCGTGCTCGGCGTGGCCCTCGGCTACCTGGCCCGCGCGGCCGACATATCCTGGCTGGCCACCACCCTGGAGACGATCGGCCGGATCTTCGTCCAGCTGCTGAAGCTCGCCGTCCCGCCGCTGGTGTTCACCGCGATCCTGGTGAGCGTGGCGAACCTGCGGAACGTCACCAACGCGGCCCGGCTGGCCGTCCGCACCCTGCTCTGGTTCGCGATCACCTCGCTGATCGCGGTGGCCATCGGCCTCGGCCTCGGCCTGCTGACCAACCCGGGCTCGGGCACCGACCTCAAGACCGAGGGCCTCAAGGCGCCGAAGTCCACCGGCAGCTGGATCGACTTCCTGACCGGGATCTTCCCGACCAACATCGTCTCCGCGTTCACCGAGGTCGAGGTCCTGCAGATCGTCTTCCTGGCGATCGTGGCCGGCGCCGCCGTGATCAAGCTCGGCGCCAAGGCCGAGCCGGTCCTCAAGCTCAGCGAGTCGGTGCTGGAACTGGTCCAGACCGCCCTCTGGTGGGTCATCCGGCTCTCCCCGCTGGGCACCCTCGGCCTCATCGGCAAGTCCGTGGCCAAGTACGGCTGGGACCTGCTGGAGCCGTTCGCGACGCTGACCCTCGACGTCTACATCGGTTGCGCGCTGGTGCTGTTCGTCGTCTACTCGCTGCTGCTGAAGTTCGCCGCCGGCCTCAACCCGGTCAACTTCTTCAAGGGCGCCTGGCCCGCCATCCAGCTGGCCTTCGTCTCGCGCTCCTCGGTCGGCACCCTGCCGGTCACCCGGCGGGTCACCGAGCGCCTCGGCGTCCCGGGCGAGTACGCCTCGTTCGCCGTCCCGTTCGGCGCCACCACCAAGATGGACGGCTGCGCCGCGATCTACCCGTCGCTGGCCGCGATCTTCGTGGCCCAGGTGTACGGCATCGACCTCGGCATCAAGGACTACCTGCTGATCGCCTTCGTCTCGGTGATCGGCTCGGCGGCCACCGCCGGCCTCACCGGTGCGATCGTCATGCTGACGCTGACCCTCTCCACCCTTGGTCTGCCGCTGGAGGGCGTCGGCCTGCTGCTGGCCATCGACCCGATCCTCGACATGATGCGCACCGCGACCAACGTCGCCGGTCAGGCCCTGGTGCCGATCGTGGTCGCAGCCCGGGAGAAGACCCTCGACCTGGCCGCCTACAACAACCCCACCGGTGACCTCTACGACGAGGGCCCGGCCCCGGCCCCGGCCGGTGCCGTCGCGACGGCCTGACGCCCCTTCGGGCGGGCAAGACGAAGGGCCCTCCTTCCCGGAACGGGGAGGAGGGCCCTTCCATGTGCGCGCGCCTGCGTCCGGCATGCCGCCGAGCAGGAGCGGGGCACAAGGCAGGGGGCCCACCGGACGGCGGGCCCCCTTGGGTACTGCAGCTCTTGTGCTCACCGTGACGACCGGAGGCCGTCGGCGGACCCGACGGGGTCCCGAGCGATCAGACCATCATTTGAGGATGATCAGATAAGGGTGACGTTCTCCGCCTGCGGGCCCTTCGGACCCTGGGTGACGTCGAAGCTGACCGCCTGGTTCTCCTCCAGCGAGCGGAAGCCGCTCGCGTTGATGGCGGAGTAGTGGACGAAGACGTCGGGGCCGCCGCCATCCTGGGCGATGAAGCCGAAGCCCTTCTCAGCGTTGAACCACTTGACGGTTCCCTGAGCCATGCCGTTCTCCTTGCGAGGGACGTGTCGGGGCCACACCGTGTGGCACCCGGTCCGCTGCGCTGATCGCCCTGCCTCCGGACGGGGCCGGAGTTTTTCGATATTGCTGAAAAACTACAAAAAGCCTGCGGTTACATGCTCCGCAGGCTTCAAGTACTGCAAGGGGAATCAAACTGCAACTGAGGGCAACGCTAGCATGCGGCTGCTGTGACGACCAGGGGTGACTTGCGGGCTGGACAGCGCGTGTCGTAAGGCTGTTGTGACCCTCGGTGCGGCACGCCGCGGCGCCGCCGCGGTGCCTCCCGGAAGGGCGGTGCGGGGCTCCCGGAGCGGCAGGCATACGCTGCGGGGAGGCGCACGAACAGCAAGGGAGCGGCGCAGTGGCAGTACCGGATGCGGAAACGCGGGAGCCCCAGGACAACACCCCGGTCCGGCCCCGGGTCGGGCATATTCAGTTCCTGAACTGCGTACCCCTCTACTGGGGGCTGGCCAGGACCGGCAATCTGCTCGATCTGGATCTCACCAAGGACACCCCGGAGAAGCTGAGCGATCAGCTGGTCGGCGGCTCCCTGGACATCGGTCCGATCACCTGTGTGGAGTACCTGCGGCACGCGGACGAACTGCTGGTGCTGCCGGACATCGCGGTGGGCAGCGACGGCCCGGTGATGTCCTGCGTGATCGTCAGCAAGCTGCCGCTGTCCGAGCTGGACGGCCGGCGGGTCGCGCTCGGCTCCACCAGCCGCACCTCGGTCCGGCTCGCCCGGCTGCTGCTCGAGGAGCGGGAAGGGGTGCGGCCGGAGTACTTCAGCTGCCTGCCCGACCTGGACGCGATGCTCGCCGAGGCCGACGCGGCCGTGCTGATCGGCGACCCGGCGCTGCGCGCCTACCTCGGGCAGGCGGCCGAGCAGGGCCTGGCCGTGCACGACCTGGGCGAGATGTGGAAGGAGTGGACCGGGCTGCCGTTCGTCTTCGCCGTCTGGGCCGCCCGTCGCGACTTCGCCGAGCGGCGCCCCGGACTGACCGCGGCCGTCCACCGGGCCTTCCTGGAGTCCCGGGACCTGTCGCTGGTCGAGGCCCGTGAGGTGGCCGAGCAGGCGGCCCGCTGGGAGTCCTTCGACGCGGCGGTGCTGGAGCGGTACTTCAGCGAGGCACTGGACTTCTCGCTCGGCGAGCGGCAGCTGGCCGGCGTCGCCGAGTTCGCGCGGCGGGTCGCGCACGACAGCGGCTTCGCCCCCGACGTGGCCGTCCGGCTGCTGGAGCCGGCGCCGGAGCCGGTGGCCTGAGCGCGTCCTGAACGGGTGGCGGTCGCGACCGTCATGGTTCGCGCCGCCGCCGCCCGATAGCGTCTGCACGCGAGACGGCCCCCGGCGGCGGGGCGAGCGGGCGGGGCGACGGGAGCGTGCGCGGGATGCAGCCACTGGGATCGGACGACCCGCGTCAGGTGGGCGCGTACCGGCTGCTGCGGCGGCTCGGGGCGGGCGGCATGGGCCGGGTCTACCTCGGCCGGACGGCGGGCGGCCGCACGGTGGCGGTCAAGGTGGTGCGCGGCGAACTCGCCGAGGACACCGAGTTCCGCGCCCGGTTCCGGCAGGAGGTGGCCGCCGCCCGCCGGGTCGGCGGGGCCTGGACGGCCCCCGTCCTGGACGCCGACACCGAGGGCGCACACCCCTGGGTGGCCACCGGCTACGTCGCCGGCCCCGCGCTGGCCGCCGCCGTCCGGCAGTACGGGCCGCTGCCCGAGCCCGCCGTGCGCACCCTCGGCGCGGGCCTGGCGCAGGCGCTGGAGCACGTGCACGGGCTCGGGCTGGTGCACCGCGACGTCAAGCCGTCCAACGTGCTGCTCACCCTGGACGGGCCGCGGCTGATCGACTTCGGCATCGCCCGCGCCCTCGACGCGGCCACCGGGCTCACCCAGTCCGGGTTCGTGGTGGGGTCGCCCGGCTTCATGTCGCCCGAACAGGCGAACGGTCAGCCGGCCGGGCCGCCCGGTGACGTCTTCTCGCTCGGCGCGGTGCTCGCGTACGCGGCCACCGGGGTGCACCCGTTCGGGGAGGGGGTGAGCGCCGCGGTCCTGCTGTACCGGGTGGTGCACGAGGAACCGGACCTGGCCGGGCTCGGCGGCGGGCCGCTGCGTTCGATCGTGCTCGCATGCCTGGCGAAGGACCCGGCGGACCGGCCGACGCCGCGACAGCTGCGGGAGTGGCTGGACCCGGACGGCGCGGCCGTCGGGCGGCTGGGGCAGGGCGGCTGGCTGCCGCCGGTGCTGTCCGCGGCGGTCGGGCGCAGTGCGGTGCAGTTGCTGGACCTCGAGGCGGAGGCCGGGGCGGGGCCGGTGGAGGGGGAGTGGACGCCGACGTTCGTACCGGGCGGCGGGGGCGGGGGCGAGGCCGGCGGGGGTGCGGCGGTGGACGCGGGCGCCTCCCGGCGGCGGGGTGTGGTGGGGCTGGTGGTCGGGGCGGTGCTGCTGGCGCTCGCGGGCGGCGGGTACGGGGCGTACCAGGTGTGGGGGAAGGACCAGCCGGGGCCGGAGCCCACCGCCACGGCGGAGGGGCCCTCGCAGGCGCCGCCGGTGCCGTCGGGGCCGAGCACGGTGTCGCCTCCGTCGCCTCCGTCGCCTTCGCCGTCGCAGCCGTCGTCGCAGCCGTCGTCGTCGGCGCCCGGTACGACCGCGCCCTCCGGCACCGCGGCGCCCGGTCCGAACGCCGTACCGGAGTCCTTCCTCGGCACCTGGCGCGGGGAGATGACGACGCAGAAGGGCGTGCCCGCCGGGACGACCACGCTGGTCATCGGCCGCGCGGGGATCGGGCAGGACGCGGTCAGCAGCCGCAACGAGCTGACCGGGCTGCTCTCGCTCACCTGCGAGGGCGCCTGGACGCTCACCTCGGCCGAGCCGGAGAAGCTGGTCTTCACCTCCCGGCTGGTCCGCTCCTCGCTGCCCGGGGCCTGCACCGGCGGTTCCTACGCGGAGACCCTCGCGTTGCAGAAGGACGGCACCATCCGCTTCACCTCCGCCGATCCCAGCGCCGGGAACCCGTCCGGGACGTTCCGGCGAGCGGGCTGACGCGGGGGCCGCGAAGCCCTGGCGTAGGCTGAACCGGATGCGGAAGCGGTGCCCCGGCAAGGCGTCGTCGCACCCGTCGCACCCGCCGCACAAGTCGCACGTGAAGTCCCGAGAGAGAGAAGGCCGCCAGGTGTCCGAGCTCGCAGCGACCACCTTCGATGCGCCCAGCACCGACCTGCAGGCCGTCCTCGACCGGGCGGCCGGCGGTGGCCGGATCAGCCCGCAGGAGGCGCTGGAGCTCTACCGCTCCGCCCCGCTGCACGCGCTCGGCTCGGCCGCCGACGCGGTGCGCCGCCGCCGCTACGCGGGGACCGAGCACATCGCGACGTACATCATCGAGCGCAACATCAACTACACCAACGTCTGCGTGACGGCGTGCAAGTTCTGCGCCTTCTACGTGCCGCCGAAGAGCGACAAGGGCTGGTCCCGCGAGCTGGACGAGATCCTGCGCCGCTGCGCCGAGACCGTCGAGCTGGGCGGCACCCAGATCATGTTCCAGGGCGGCCACCACCCGGACTACGGCGTCGAGTACTACGAGCGCGCCTTCTCGGCGATCAAGGCGGAGTTCCCGCAGCTGGTGATCCACTCGCTGGGCGCGTCCGAGGTCGACCACATGGCGCGGATCTCCGGCGTCCCGATCGAGGAGGCGATCACCCGGATCCACCGGGCGGGCCTGGACTCCTTCGCCGGGGCCGGTGCCGAACTGCTGCCGGAGCGCCCGCGCAAGGCGATCGCGCCGCTCAAGGAGTCCGGCGAGCGCTGGCTGGAGATCATGGAGGCCGCCCACGGCCTGGGCGTGGAGTCCACCTCCACCATGCTGATGGGCACCGGCGAGACCAACGCCGAGCGGATCGAGCACCTGCGGATGATCCGCGACGTGCAGGACCGCACCGGCGGCTTCCGCGCCTTCATCCCCTACACCTACCAGCCGCAGAACAACCACCTGAAGGGCTCGACCCAGGCGACCGTCTTCGAGTACCTGCGGATGATCGCCATCGCCCGCCTGTTCCTCGACAACGTCGCCCACATCCAGGGCTCCTGGCTGACCACCGGCAAGGAGGCCGGCCAGCTGTCGCTGCACTACGGCGCGGACGACCTCGGCTCGGTCATGCTGGAGGAGAACGTGGTCTCGGCGGCCGGTGCCAAGCACCGCTCCAACCTCACCGAGCTGATCCACCTGATCCGGGCCGCCGGCCGCGTCCCCGCGCAGCGCTCGACCACGTACGAGCACCTGCGGGTGCTGGACGACCCGGCCAACGACCCGGTCGACCCGCGGGTCGCCTCGCACATCGCCTCCACCGCGATCGAGGGCGGCACCGCGCACCCCGAGCTGAAGATCCTCGACAACGCCTGAGGTCCCGTCCCACCGTGCTGACCCTGCACCGGGCCGCCCTCGTGCTGCCCGACCCGGCCGATCCCACCGCCCCGTCCCACCCGGACGGGGCGGTGCTGGTGCGTGGCGAACTGGTCGAGGCGGTCGGCGCGTACGCCGGGCTGGCGGCGGCGCACCCGGAGGCCCGGGTCCGGGACTGGGGCGACGCGCTGCTCACGCCGGGGCTGCGCAACCCGTACGGGCACTGGCTGCTGGAGCGGACGTACCACCCGGACCCGCGCGAAGGGGTCGGGGACGAGCCGGTGCCGGACGGGCTGGCGGGGGAGCGGGACGAGGCGCGCTGCGGGGCGAGTGCCCGGCGCGGGCTGCAGCGGATGCTCGGCTTCGGCGTGACGGCGGTGGCCGGGCCGTTCGAGCGTGCCGCGGTGCGGACGGCGGTGGCCCGGTCGGGCCTGACCGTGCTGCCGGGGGCCGGGGCCGGGGTCGGCGCGGCCGTTGACGGGGTCGGCGCAGGGGCGGCCGGGCCGTTGGACCCGCTGGCGGTGCTGCCGCTCGCCGGGGCCCTGCACGGGCGGGTGGCCGTCGGTGGCCGGGCGGACTTCGCGGTGTTCGCGCCCGGGGCGGAGGGCGTCGAGGGGCACGGGGGCGGTCCGGTGGGTACGGGCGGTCCGGTGGGTACGGGCGGTCCGTGGGTCGGGGGTTGCCGGGCCACGGTGCTGGCCGGCCGGCTGGTGTTCCGGCGGCGCTGAAGGCGGCGCCGCCCGTGCCCCGGTCGCACCCTACTCGCCGGTAGTCGTGCGGTTCGCCCCGGGGTCGCTCCCGGTTCCTCGTACTCCCTTGCGACGACCGGGACTTGCTTCGTGTGCCACTGAACTGCGGCTTCGTCGGCCTGGCCTGATTGTCCCTTCACCGTGACCTGAGGGCCCGCCAGCGGATAGCATCCGGCTCAGCTCAGTCCGTACCGTCCCACCTCACCTCCGCCCGTGCCCGCGGGCGACGGGGCCCCGTCCCAGGCCCCGGAAGCAAGCCAGGACAGGAACCATGCGATCCGCGACCGTCCCCCCGCAGCGATCCCCGCGGTTGGGCCGTGGCTGGTACCTCACCGCCGTGCTCAGCGCCGTGCTGGCCGTCGGGATGTGCCTGCTGGGGTGGCGCCAGGCCGAGCAGGCCGACCGGATCGGGGCCCACCCGGTGCGGGTCGAGGGCGTGGTGACGCAGCTGCCGACCGGCGGCGGCTCCTACAGCACCGTCAGCTACCAGGCGGCCGGCCAGCACCACACCGCCACCGCACTCCCGCTGGCCGACGGCACCAAGGTGGGGGAGGCCGTCTGCCTGGAGCACGCGGCCGACGAGCCGAAGGCGGTGCGGATCTGCGGCGACACCTACCCGCAGCCGGTGGGCGTCGGGCTGGCGCGGTTCAGCGTTCCGGTCGCGGTGCTGCTGTTCGCCGTCTGCGTCCTGCGGATCCGGCGGCACCGGCGGGCGGTGGCCGTCCGTAGCGGGCAGAACCGGTTCGCCACCACCGTCGCCATGGCGACCGAGGCGCTGGCCGACGGGATGCCGGCGATAACGCAGGGCAAGCGCTCGCGCCGGCGGCGCCGCGCGGGCGGGCGGCGCGCCCAGCACTGAGGCGGCGGGCGGCTGCTCCGGCGGGCCCGCGACCGCGCCCGGGTGTTCCCGAGGCACCCGACCGGGGTGCCCGGGGTACCCGGAAGACGCCCCCTTGCCCGGATCGTCGGAGCCAGGGTGAACAATGGGGGCGTGACCCGAGCCTCTCTGGACAAGCAGCCGCACGAAGTCGCCGCCATGTTCGACGACGTCGCGGCCAAGTACGACCGCACCAACGACGTTCTCTCGCTCGGCCAGGCCCGTGCCTGGCGCCGTGCGGTGGCCGAGGCGGTGGCCGCCGGGCCGGGGGACGTCGTGCTCGACCTCGGGGCCGGCACCGGCACCTCCTCGCTGCCCTTCGCTGAGGCCGGGGCGCGGGTCGTCCCGTGTGACTTCTCGGTCGGCATGCTCGCCGAGGGCAAGCGCCGTCACCCCGAGCTGGCGCTGACCGCGGGTGACGCCACCAGGCTGCCGTTCGCCGACGACACCTTCGACTCGGTGACGATCTCCTTCGCGCTGCGCAACGTCCAGGACACCGACGCGGCGCTGAGCGAGCTGCTGCGGGTCACCAGGCCCGGCGGCAAGCTGGTCATCTGCGAGTTCTCCACGCCGACCTGGACGCCGTTCCGGACCGTCTACACGGAGTACCTGATGCGCGCGCTGCCGCCGGTCGCCACCGCGGTCAGCAGCAACCCGGACGCCTACGTCTACCTCGCCGAGTCGATCCGCGAGTGGCCCGACCAGCCGGCGCTGGCCGCCCGGCTGCAGGAGGCCGGCTGGTCCAAGGTGGCCTGGCGCAACCTGACCGGCGGGATCGTCGCCCTGCACCGGGCCTACAAGGTCTGACCTGCCTGTGTGGCCGGTCGCGCGGGCGAGTCGCGCGGCCGGCCGCGGCGCCGTCCGCAGCTCATAGACTCGTCCAAGCCCAGCCGCGCCGGCCCCCACCGGCCGGCCGACCCCCCAGCAGGAGTGTGCCCACCGTGTCCGAGACCGCTGTTGACCTGAGCGCAGGCGTGGTGGAGAGCACCGCGGACGTCATCGTGGTCGGCGCCGGCCCGGCCGGGTCCACCACCGCCTACCACCTCGCGCAGGCGGGCCTGGACGTGCTGCTGCTGGAGAAGACCAGCTTCCCCCGGGAGAAGGTCTGCGGAGACGGCCTCACCCCGCGGGCCACCAAGCAGTTGGTGGACATGGGCATCGACGTGTCCACCGAGAACGGCTGGCTGCACAACAAGGGCCTGCGGATCATCGGCGGCGGGGTCCGGCTGGAGCTGGACTGGCCCGAGCTGTCGGCCTTCCCGGACTACGGCCTGGTCCGCAAGCGGGCCGACTTCGACGAGCTGCTCGCCCGTCAGGCCGAGAAGGCCGGGGCCCGGCTCTACGAGCGCTGCAACGTCAGCGGCCCGGTGCTGGACGAGCGGACCGGCCGGATCGTCGGGGTCACCGCCAGGCTCGGCGACGAGAAGCGCCCGGTGACCTTCCGCGCCCCGCTGGTCGTGGCCGCCGACGGCAACTCCACCCGGCTGTCGCTCGCGATGGGTCTGCACCGCCGGGAGGACCGCCCGATGGGCGTCGCCTACCGCACCTACTTCACCTCCCCGCGCCACGACGACGACTACCTGGAGTCCTGGCTGGAGCTGTGGGACACCCGCGGCGGGGAGCGCAAGCTGCTGCCCGGCTACGGCTGGGTCTTCGGCATGGGCGACGGCACCTCCAACGTCGGCCTCGGCATCCTCAACTCCTCGCCGGCCTTCGGCGAGCTGGACTGGCGCGAGGTCCTGAAGGCCTGGTGCGCCAGCATGCCGGAGGAGTGGGGCTACACCCCCGAGAACATGACCGACCCGATCCGGGGGGCCGCGCTGCCGATGGCCTTCAACCGGCAGCCGCACTACACCCGCGGCCTGCTGCTGGTCGGCGACGCGGGCGGCATGGTCAACCCGTTCAACGGCGAGGGCATCGCCTACGCGATGGAATCCGGCCAGATCGCCGCCGGGGTCATCGTCCAGGCCCTCGCGCGGGTGACCGACGGAGGCCGGGAGCGCGCGCTGCAGGCCTACCCGCGCATCCTCAAGGACGTCTACGGCGGCTACTACACGCTCGGCCGGGCCTTCGTGAAGCTCATCGGCAACCCGAAGGTCATGCAGCTCGCCACCCAGCGCGGGCTGACCCACCCGATGCTGATGAGGTTCGTGCTCAAGCTCCTCGCCAACCTCACCGACCCGCAGGGCGGCGACGCCATGGACCGCATCATCAACGGCCTGGCCAAGGTGGCGCCGAACGCCTGACCAACGGGGCCGCCGGCGGTCGGGCGCTCGCTCCCGCCGGCGGCCGGGTCAGCGGTCCGGCGGCCCCGGTCGGTTCACCGGCGGCCGGGTCAGCGGTCCGGGTTGCGGCTGGCCGCGGAGCGCTGCTCGACGTAGGCGAGGCGGTCGGCGAACACCTGGGCGGCGTCCGGGGTGAGCGTGCGCAGCGCGACCAGCGCGGAGAAGACGACGTCGCACAGCTCGTGCTGGACGTCCTCCCAGCTGTGGGTGACCCCCTTGCGCGGGTTCTGGCCGGTGGCGCCGATCACGGCGGCACTGACCTCGCCGACCTCCTCGGAGAGCTTGAGGATGCGGGCGAGCCGCTCCTCCTGCGGGGGGAGCGGGCTCTCCTCGTCGAGCCAGGCGACCAGGTGGTCGACGCTTTCCCAGATCCTGCTGTCCATGCGGTGCTGCTCCCGTGCGGTGTCCGCGGCCTGCCGGGGTGGCCGGTCGGGTGGCCGGATTCGTGCGGCCGTTCGGTGGCCGCCGACGTTCTGCTCCACCGTACGGGAGTTCACCGGATGGCTCAGCGGGCGGAGATCTTCACGTTGCGGATGTTCACGGGCAGGGTGGGGAAGCCGTCACCGGGGTTGTTCTGGTCGTCCTCACCTCCGGCCGCGATCTTCTGCAGCACGTCCAGGCCGTCGGTGACCCGGCCGAACGGGGTGTAGGCGGGGGAGAGCTTGGTGTCCTTCCAGACGAAGAAGAACTGGCTGCCATTGGTGTTGGGCCCCGCGTTGGCCATGGCGACCGTGCCGGCCGGGTAGGTGGCGCCCTCCAGGTTCTCGTCGGGGAAGGAGTAGCCCGGGCCGCCGCTGCCGGTTCCGGTCGGGTCCCCGCACTGTAGGACGTAGAGCCGCTGGGTGGTCAGCCGGTGGCAGTGGCTGCGGTCGAAGTAGTCGCGCTCGGCGAGGAAGCGGAACGAGAAGGTCGTGCAGGGGGCCTTGTCGGTGAGCGCCTGGAATGTGATCGAGCCCTGGGAGGTCTTCAGGGTCGCCTTGTACGGCTTGGCGGCCTTCCGGGCGTCGAAGACCGGGATGCCCTTGAAGTTGTCGGCCGGGACGGCCGGCGTGTAGGTGCAGGTGGTGCCGGCCGCGCCGGTGCCGGTCGACGGGGTGTCCGCGACGGCGGTGCCGGTGCTCGCGACGAGCGGGAGGACGGTGGCGGCGGCGAACAACGCCCAGTGCTTGCGCCTCATGTGACGGGCCTTCCGGTGGGTGGGGGACGGCTGCTTTGGCATGGCGACATCATTCACGGCGGGGTGGGGATCCGGTAGGGGGCGGAAAGCCGTTGATCGTGAGCGGTCGGGTGCGCGAGGATGGCGGGCCCCGCTCCGCCCCGCTCCGTGATCCGTCCGACGACGTGCGCGACTCTCGTGTGCCGGTCCGGCCCCTTCGAGGCCTCGGGCCTCGAACGCTTCGAGAGGCTTCGCCGTGCGTGCTCCGTCCTCCGCTCTGTTGCGTGATCTGCCGGTGCTGCTGGTGGCGGTGGTGTGGGGATCGAGCTTCCTGGCGGTGCAGCGGGTGGCCGAACCGGGCACGGTGGTGGCGATGCTGGCGCTGCGGTTCGGTCTGGTGCTGCCCGTCCTGGGGCCGGCGGCCTGGCGCTCGCTGCGACGGCTGCGGCGCGCCGAGTGGCTGGGCGGGGCCGGGCTGGGACTGGTGCTCGGTGGGATCTTCCTCCTTGAGACGTTCGGCGCGGTGCACACCTCGGCGACCAACGCGGGCCTGATCATCAGCCTCACGATCGTGTTCACCCCGCTCGCGGAGAGTGCGTTGGCCCGGACGCCGCTGCCGCGCTCCTTCCTCGCGGCGGCCGGTCTGGCGGTGGTGGGCATCGCGCTGCTCACCGGGGACGGCGGCCTGCGGGCCCCGGCCTCGGGGGACCTGCTGATGCTCGGCGCCGCCGTCGTGCGGACGATCAACGTGCTGGCCACCGCCCGGGTCCGGGCGATCCGGGAGAGCGACACGCTGGCCGTCACCTGGGTCCAGCTCGCGGCCGCGACGTTGGTGTTCGCCGCCGTCGCGCCGTTCGCCGGCCCGTTGCCCTGGACGGTCGCGGCCGCCTATGGGCCAGCCCAGTGGGGTTGGCTTTTGCATCTGGCCCTGCTCTGCACGCTGTTCGCGTTCTTCGTGCAGATGCGGGCCGTCCGCACCACCTCGCCCTCACGGGTCAGCCTGCTGCTGGGCACCGAACCGCTCTGGGCCGCGGTGTTCGGCATCACCCTGGCGGGCAACCACCTCGGGCCGTCGGCCCTGCTGGGTGGCGCCCTCGTCCTGGTCGGCACCGAGTGGGGGCGGCGGACCGCCTTGGCGCCGCGGTCGGAGGCGGTACCGGCGGAGCGGGAGCCGACGGCGGTGTGACGGTCGGGCGCGGTGCTCACGCCCGCCGCCCCAGGGTGCGGCGGGCGTAGGCGAAGGTGACCGCGGCGAGCAGCGGACCCCAGGCGACCAGCGGCAGGTAGCAGAGGGTCATGATCACCCCGGCGAGGCCCCGCGGAGCGCCGGGACCGTTCATCGCCGAGGCCCAGCCGCCGAACAGCGCCGACATGCCCATCGCGGTCAGGGCGGTGGAGCCGAGGGCCGCCGGGACGATCGCGGCCCACGGCCGGACGGCCCGGCCGCCGATCAGCGGGATCCGGCGCGGGAGCACCTCGCCCCAGGGACGGACCAGCCCCAGGGTGAGGAAGGCCAGCAGCTCGGCCAGCCCGCTGAGCGCGAGGACGTACACGGTGCCCCAGCCCGGGACGTAGGGGTCGAAGGCCGCGGCCAGCTCCCCGCTGAAGCCGACCGGGATCCCCACCCCGAGGGCGAGCCGCCAGAGTCCGGACGGGACGGTCGTCCAGGCGGTGGCGAGGGCGGCCCGCTCGGCCCAGCGCGGGGTGCCGGCGGGGCGGACGGCGCGGGTTGTGCGGGCAGCGCGGGCAGTGCGGGCGGCGAGGCCGGCGGCGGTGGCCGGTGCGGTGGGTGCGGCGGGTGCGGTGGCGGACATGATGGCGGACTCCCCTCCGGGACCGGCCGCGGCGGCCGGTCCGACGGGATCAAGAGTGGCCGCCGGAGGGGGCCTTCCATCAGTGCCGATCGGGCTGTCCTGGCTGCTCGGAACGGGTGCGGAAATGTGCCGATCGGCACAGGCGGAGCGCTCGGGCGATCCGTAGGCTTCCCGGCAGGAAGGAGGCGACGATGGGTCAGATGCTTTCGCTTGCCGCCCCGGTGGCGGTCCTCTGCGGGTGGTTGCTGCGCTCCCGGTTCGGAGTGGCGGCGGTGGCCGGTGCGGCCGGTGCGGTGTCGGCCGGGGCATCGGCCGGCGTCTGGGCCGCCGGACGGTGGACCGAGGCCGATCGCTGGCCGGCCCTGGTCGGTCTGCTCGAACTCGCCCTGCTGCTGCTCCTGGTGGTCGTGGCGTTGCGGGCCGAGGGCGGTCGGCGCGGGGCGGTGGCGGTCTGGACGGTCGGTGGCGCGGTCGCGCTCTGGCCCTCCCGGTTCCAGGCGATCGAGGGCCCGCAGGACGCGCTGACGCTCTTCGGGTTCGGCTCGGCCTTCGCGCTGCCGGCGGTCCTGGTCGGGCTCTACCTGCGCGGGCTGGACGACGCCCGGCGCCGCTCGGTGTCCGCCGCGCGCCGCTCCCAGCGGCTCGAACTCGCCCACGACCTGCACGACTTCGTCGCCCATGACGTCAGCGGGATGGTCGCCCAGGCGCAGGCGGGCATGGTGCTGGCGGCCTCCGACCCGGTGCGGGCGGCCGCCCTGTTCGAGCGGATAGAGCAGGCCGGGCTGCAGGCCCTGGCCTCGCTCGACCGGACGGTCCGGCTGCTGCGCAGCGAGGACACCGACGGTCCGGAGCGCGGTCCGCAGCCCGGCCTGGCCGAACTCACCGAACTCACCGAGCGGTTCGCGGACTCGGGCGGAGTGACGGTGCGGCTGGACGCCCCCGCGGAGGAGCCGGGGGTGCCCCGGGAGGTGGCGGCCACCGCCTACCGGGTCGTGGTGGAGGCCCTGACCAATGTGCGGCGGCACGCGCCCGCCGCCCGTGTGGTCGAGGTCCGGGTGCGCCGGGAGGGGCGGCGGCTGTCGGTGCGGGTACGGGACGACGGCGGTGTGGCGGCGCAGCCGTCCGGGCCGCGCCGGGGAGGCAGTGGGCTGGCGGGGCTGGCCGCCCGGGTGGAGGCGCTCGGCGGCACGCTCGCCGCCGGCCGGGAGGGTGGCGGTTGGCAGGTGGCGGTGACCATGCCGCTGAAGGCGTGGTGACGGGCCCGGCGGTCTGTGCCGGGGGAGCGGCACGAACGGAACGACCAACGCGAAGAGAACGACCAACGCGAACGGAACGAATGACGGGAACGGCAAGAACGGCGCCGGGACCGTACCGGCAGAAGGACGGAGGCGTGGGCCGATGACGATCAGGGTGCTTCTCGCCGACGACGACGAGGCGATCCGCAGCGCGTACCGGATCATCCTCGACGCCCAGCCGGACATCGAGGTGGTGAACGAGGCCGCGGACGGCGAGGCGGCGGTCGCCCTGGCCCAGCGGCTCCGGCCGGACGTCATCCTCGCCGACATCCGGATGCCCCGGCTGGACGGGCTGGAGCTGACCAGGCGCCTGGGTGGGGAGTTCCGGGTGGTCGTGGTGACCACCTTCGACCTGGACGAGTATGTGCACGAGGCGATCCGCGCGGGTGCGGCGGGTTTCCTGCTCAAGCGCTCGGGACCGGCGCTGCTGGCGGAGGCGGTGCGGTCCGCCGTCGCGGGGGACGCGTTGATCAGTCCGCAGATCACCGTCCGGCTGCTCCGTCGCTTGTCGAGCGGCACACCGCAGCGGCCGGCGGCCGGCGGGAGAGCGGAGCGTCCGCAGGTCGGCCCGGTCGAGGAACTCACCGCACGGGAGAAGGAGATCGCGCGTCTGGTCGCGGACGGCGCGACGAATGCGGAGATCGCGGCGGAGCTGTTCATCAGCGCCGGAACGGTGAAGAACCACCTGGCCTCGGTCCAGCGGAAGCTCGGTGCCCGGAACCGGGTGGGCATCGCCGCCTGGGCGTGGGAGAGCGGGGCCTGAGCACGGCTCGCGCGCTTGTGAACGAAGGGTCAAGCGGGCGTTCGCGGAGCCGCCACCCCTGCGGGTGAGACGCTATAACACGTCAACATGACGCCCGGAAATTTGCTCTCAGCGATGCATAGTTGATATAGGCGTGCGGCTCTGACCAGCCGCTTCGCAGATAAAAGCGACAGCTTGTGACCATTTGACTTCTTTGCGTTGACAAATATCGCCATGCTCACCTTCGCCATCATTCGCGAGGTGTCGTAGATCACAAAGATCGTCCTGAACTGCGTGTCGCAGATCACAAGCCCACGGGCATAGGATGCGCTCGTTCCAGGCTTTGTGAACTGCCTCACATGGGGTGGATCCGGGAACTGGAGCGCCGGGTTCACCCCAGTGTGACCCGTCGGTTCCGATCTGCAGTCAAGGACGACTGGACGGAGGGAGCGGGGGCTATGAATGCCTACGCGCCGATCCTCGTACTCGGTGCCATCGCGGCGGCGTTCGCGGTCGGCTCCGTCGTGATGGCCTCACTGACCGGCCCCAAGCGCTACAACCGGGCCAAGCTGGAGGCGTACGAGTGCGGCATCGAGCCGACCCCGCAGCCCGTGGGCGGCGGTCGGTTCCCGATCAAGTACTACCTGACGGCGATGCTCTTCATCGTCTTCGACATCGAGATCGTCTTCCTCTACCCGTGGGCCGTGAGCTTCGACGCCCTGGGGATTTTCGGGCTGGTCGAGATGCTCCTGTTCATCGCCACCGTCTTCGTCGCCTACGCCTACGTCTGGCGCCGCGGCGGTCTGGAGTGGGACTGACCGCTGACTTTGTGAACGTGCGGACAAGCCAACGGACTTGAGGGCATTGAGAGGGATCTGATGGGAATCGAGGAGAAGCTGCCGAGCGGCTTTCTGCTCACGACCGTGGAGACGGCCGCCGGCTGGGTGCGCAAGGCGTCGCTCTTCCCGGCCACCTTCGGGCTGGCCTGCTGCGCGATCGAGATGATGACCACCGGCGCGGGCCGCTACGACCTGGCCAGGTTCGGCATGGAGGTGTTCCGGGGCTCCCCCCGGCAGGCCGACCTGATGATCGTGGCCGGTCGGGTGAGCCAGAAGATGGCGCCCGTGCTGCGCCAGGTCTACGACCAGATGGCCAATCCGAAGTGGGTCATCTCCATGGGCGTCTGCGCCTCCTCGGGCGGGATGTTCAACAACTACGCGATCGTGCAGGGCGTCGACCACATCGTCCCGGTGGACATCTACCTGCCCGGCTGTCCGCCCCGCCCGGAGATGCTGATGGACGCGATCCTGAAGCTGCACGACAAGATCCAGCACGAGCCGCTCGGCGCGAACAAGCGCCGCGCCGAGGAGTTGGGCGAGGCGCTCGCGCTGCAGGCGACCCCGGTGAGCGAGATGCGGGGGCTGCTGCGATGAACGACCAGGTACCCGAGACCCGCCGCGAGCAGCCGCACCGCGAGATCCCGGTCGAGGTGGTCGGCCGCCGGCAGGGCATGTTCGGCGCCCAGGGCACCGGCGACACCTCCGGCTTCGGCGGGCTGGTCGCCCCGATCGCCCTGCCCCCGGCCAGCGAGCGCCCCTACGGCGGCTGGTTCGACGAGGTCGCCGACGAGCTGGAGGGCGCCCTGGAGGAACAGGGCCTCGACCCCGCGGAGGTGATCGAGAAGACCGTCGTCGACCACGCCGAACTCACCTTCCACATCGCCCGCGAGCACCTGCTGCGCACCGCCCGCACCCTGCGCGACGACCCGGCGCTCCGCTTCGAGCTCTGCCTCGGGGTGAGCGGAGTGCACTACCCGGGCGACCAGGGCCGCGAACTGCACGCGGTCTACCACCTGCGCTCGATCACCCACGGCCGGCTGATCCGGCTGGAGGTCACCGCGCCGGACGCCGACCCGCGCGTCCCGTCGGTGGTCAGCGTCTACCCGACCAACGACTGGCACGAGCGCGAGGCCTACGACTTCTTCGGCCTGGTCTTCGAGGGCCACCCGGCGCTCACCCGGATCATGATGCCGGACGACTGGCTGGGTCACCCGCAGCGCAAGGACTACCCGCTCGGCGGCATCCCCGTCGAGTACAAGGGCGCCCAGATCCCGGCGCCCGACCAGCGGAGGTCGTACAGCTGATGAACACCCAGCACTACGAGGAGACGCACCGGGACGGCACCGCCGAGGCGGGTGCCCGGGACACCACCGAGGGCCGGGTCTTCACGGTCACCGGCGGCGACTGGGGCGAGGTGGTCGAGGCCGTCGGCCGGGCCGACGACGAGCGCATCATCGTCAACATGGGCCCCCAGCACCCCTCCACCCACGGGGTGTTGCGGCTGATCCTGGAGATCGACGGCGAGACGGTGACGGAAGCCCGCTGCGGCATCGGCTACCTGCACACCGGCATCGAGAAGAACATGGAGTTCCGCAGCTGGGTCCAGGGCACCACCTTCGTGACCCGCATGGACTACCTGACCCCGCTGTTCAACGAGACCGCCTACTGCCTGGCGGTCGAGAAGCTGCTCGGCATCACCGACGACGTCCCCGAGCGGGCCAACGTCATCCGGGTACTGATGATGGAGCTCAACCGGATCGCCTCCCACCTGGTCTGCCTGGCCACCGGCGGCATGGAGATCGGCTCCACCACCCTGATGATCTACGGCTTCCGCGACCGCGAGCTGATCCTGGACGTCTTCGAACTGGTCACCGGCCTGCGGATGAACCACGCGTACGTCCGCCCCGGCGGCCTCGCCCAGGACCTCCCGCCCGGCGCGGTCGACCAGATCCGCGAGGCCGTGAAGACCATCCGCTCCCGGATGCACGAGTACGACAAGCTCGCCACCGGCAACCCGGTGTTCAAGGCCCGCCTGGTCGACGTCGGCTTCCTCGACCTGCCCGGCTGCCTCGCCCTCGGCGCCACCGGCCCGATCCTGCGCGCCACCGGCCTGCCGCACGACCTGCGCAAGACCGACCCGTACTGCGGCTACGAGAACTACGACTTCGAGGTCGCGATCGCCGACAGCGCCGACTCCTACGGCCGCTTCCTGATCCGCCTGGAGGAGATGAAGCAGTCGCTGCGGATCGTCGAGCAGTGCCTGGACCGGCTGCGCCCCGGCCCGGTCATGGTGGCCGACAAGAAGATCGCCTGGCCGGCCCAACTCGCCGTCGGTCCGGACGGGATGGGCAACTCCCTCGACCACATCCGGAAGATCATGGGCACCTCGATGGAGGCCCTGATCCACCACTTCAAGCTGGTCACCGAGGGCTTCCGGGTCCCGGTCGGCCAGGCCTACGCGGCGGTCGAGTCGCCCAAGGGCGAGCTGGGCGTGCACGTGGTCAGCGACGGCGGGACCCGCCCGTACCGGGTCCACTTCCGGGACCCGTCGTTCACCAATCTGCAGTCGATGGCGGCGATGTGCGAGGGCGGCCAGGTGGCCGACGTCATCGTCGCGGTGGCCGGGATCGACCCGGTGATGGGAGGCGTGGACCGGTGACAGACGTCCAACTGGGGATGCCGGCACTGCCGGCCAGGCCGTACCCCGAGGAGGTGCACGCCCGGCTGGCCGCCGACGCCGCGGAGCTGATCGGCCGCTACCCGGTGGCCCGGTCCGCCCTGCTGCCGCTGCTGCACCTGGTGCAGGCCGAGGAGGGCTTCGTCAGCCCGACCGGCATCCGGTTCTGCGCGGAGCAGCTCGACCTGACCACCGCCGAGGTCACGGCCGTCGCCACCTTCTACACCATGTACCGGCGCCGGCCCGCCGGCGAGTACCACGTCGGGGTCTGCACCAACACCTTGTGCGCGGTGCTCGGCGGCGACCAGATCTTCGCCGAGCTCCAGGAGCACCTCGGGATCGCGAACAACGAGACCACCGAGGACGGCCGGATCTCGATCGAGCACATCGAGTGCAACGCGGCCTGCGACTACGCACCCGTGGTGATGGTCAACTGGGAGTTCTTCGACAACCAGACGCCGGAGAGCGCCAAGCGGCTGGTCGACGACCTGCGCGCGGGCCGGGAGGCCGTCCCCACCCGCGGCGCCCGGCTCTGCTCCTTCAAGGAGACCGCCCGGATCCTGGCTGGCTTCCCCGACGAGCGCCCCGGTGCCGTCGACGAGTCCGGCGCCGGCGGCGCCCCCTCGCTGGCCGGCCTGCGGCTGGCCCGCGGCGAGGCCCTGCCCGGCACCGGCGGCACCCGCGTCGTCTCCCCCCGCCACGAGGGCACCGGCCAGGAAGGGAGTGAAGCGTGATGACCTCCGCCGAGCCGGCCGAGAAGCTGCTCACCCCCGTGCTGTCCGCCTCCTGGGACGACACCCGGCCCTGGAGCCTGGCCACCTACCGCCGCCACGCCGGGTACGAGGGCCTGCGGACCGCCCTCGCCATGCCCCCGGACGACGTGATCGCCCTGGTCAAGGACGCCGGACTGCGCGGCCGCGGCGGCGCGGGCTTTCCCACCGGCATGAAGTGGCAGTTCATCCCGCAGAACGACGGCAAGCCGCACTACCTGGTGGTCAACGCGGACGAGTCCGAGCCGGGCACCTGCAAGGACATCCCGTTGCTGTTCGCCAACCCGCACTCGCTGATCGAGGGCATGATCATCGCGTCCTACGCGATCCGCTGCGACCACGCCTTCATCTACCTGCGCGGCGAGGTCGTCCCGGTGCTGCGCCGGCTCCAGGCGGCCGTGGCCGAGGCCTACGAGGCCGGGCTGCTCGGCCGGGACGTCCTCGGCTCCGGCCTCGACCTGGACATCACCGTGCACGCCGGCGCCGGCGCGTACATCTGCGGCGAGGAGACGGCCCTGCTCGACTCGCTGGAGGGGCGCCGCGGCCAGCCGAGGCTGCGCCCGCCGTTCCCGGCCATCGCCGGCCTCTACGCCTGCCCGACCGTGGTCAACAACGTCGAGTCGATCGCCTCGGTGCCGCCGATCCTGGCCCGCGGCAAGGCCTGGTTCAAGGGCCTGGGCACCGAGAAGTCCCCCGGCTTCACGCTCTACTCGCTCTCCGGCCACGTCACCAACCCCGGCCAGTACGAGGCCCCGCTCGGCATCACGCTGCGCCAGCTGCTCGACATCAGCGGCGGCATCCGCCCCGGCCACCGGCTCAAGTTCTGGACCCCGGGCGGCTCCTCCACCCCGATGTTCACCGACCAGCACCTCGACGTCCCGCTCGACTACGAGGGCGTCGGCGCGGCCGGCTCGATGCTCGGCACCAAGGCCCTGCAGGTCTTCGACGAGACGACCTGCGTGGTGCGCGCGGTCACCCGCTGGACGGAGTTCTACGCCCACGAGTCCTGCGGCAAGTGCACCCCCTGCCGCGAGGGCACCTACTGGCTGGTCCAGCTGCTCAAGCGGATCGAGGCCGGCCAGGGCGCCGAGGGCGACCTGGAGAAGCTCCTCGACATCGCCGACAACATCAACGGCAAGTCCTTCTGCGCCCTGGGCGACGGCGCGGCCAGCCCGATCGTCTCCTCGCTCCAGCACTTCCGGGCCGAGTACGAGCAGCACCTCGCGGAGCGCCGCTGCCCGTTCGACCCGGCCGCCTCCACCGTCTGGGCCGACGGCCCCCGCCCCGGCCACCAGTCCGCCACCGAAAGGGAGGTGCACGCGTGACGATCACAGAACCGTCCACCTCCCAGGGCGGCCAGGCCGCGGTCGAGCTGGTCACGCTCACCATCGACGGCGTCGAAGTGCGGGTCCCCAAGGGGACCCTGGTGATCCGGGCCGCCGAGCAGATCGGCACCCAGGTCCCGCGCTTCTGCGACCACCCGTTGCTCGACCCGGCCGGCGCCTGCCGGCAGTGCATCGTCGAGATCGAGGGCCAGCGCAAGCCGGTCGCCTCCTGCACCATCCCGGTCGCCGAGGGCATGGTGGTCCGCACCCAGCTCAGCTCGCCGGTCGCCGAGAAGGCCCAGCGCGGTGTGATGGAGCTGCTGCTGATCAACCACCCGCTGGACTGCCCGGTCTGCGACAAGGGCGGCGAGTGCCCGCTGCAGAACCAGGCGATGTCCACCGGCGACGCGGACTCCCGTTTCGAGGGGATGAAGCGCACCTACGAGAAGCCGGTGCCGATCAGCAGCCAGGTGCTGCTGGACCGGGAGCGCTGCGTGCTCTGCGCCCGCTGCACCCGGTTCTCCCAGCAGATCGCCGGGGACCCGTTCATCGACCTGGTCGAGCGCGGCGCCCTGCAGCAGGTCGGCACCGGCGAGGGCGACGACTTCGAGTCGTACTTCTCCGGCAACACCATCCAGATCTGCCCGGTCGGCGCCCTCACCTCGGCGGCCTACCGCTTCCGCTCCCGCCCGTTCGACCTGGTCTCCTCGCCGAGCGTCTGCGAGCACTGCTCCTCCGGCTGCGCCCAGCGCACCGACCACCGGCGCGGCAAGGTGCTGCGCCGGCTGGCCGGCGAGGACCCGGCGGTCAACGAGGAGTGGAACTGCGACAAGGGCCGGTTCGCGTTCCGCTACGCCCAGCAGCGCGACCGGATCACCGCCCCGCTGGTCCGCCGGGACGGCGAACTCGTCGCCGCCTCCTGGCCGGAGGCGCTGGCCCGGGCCGCCGAGGGACTGCGCGAGGCCCGCACCGGCGTGCTCACCGGCGGCCGGGTCACCGTCGAGGACGCCTACGCCTACGCCAAGTTCGCCCGGGTGGTGCTCGGCACCAACGACGTGGACTTCCGGGCCCGCCCGCACAGCGTCGAGGAGGCGGACTTCCTGGCCGCCGCGGTCGCCGGGCAGGGCGTGGACGTCAGCGGCGAGGGCGTGACCTACCAGGACCTGGAGGCCGCGCCGCTGGCGCTGCTGGTGGCCCTGGAGCCGGAGGAGGAGTCGCCGATCGTCTTCCTGCGGCTGCGCAAGGCCAACCGCAACCGCGGGCTGCCGGTCTTCTCGGTCGCCGCGCACGCCTCCCGCGGCCTGGCCAAGCTGCACGGATCGCTGCTGCCCGCCGCCCCCGGCACCGAGGCCGAGTGGCTGGCCGCGCTCGCCGCCGACGAGCCGCTCAACGACGAGGCCGGCCGCGCCGCCGAACTGCTGCGCACCCCCGGCGCGGTGATCCTGGTCGGGGAGCGGGCGTCCGCCGCTCCCGGCGCGCTCACCGCCGCGCTGCGCCTCGCGCACGCCACGGGCGCCCGGCTCGCCTGGATCCCGCGGCGGGCCGGCGAGCGCGGCGCGGTCGAGGCGGGCGCGCTGCCCGGCCTGCTGCCGGGCGGCCGCCCGGTCACCGCTCCGGCCGCCCGGGCCGAGGCCGCCGCAGCCTGGGGCGTGCCCGGACTGCCCGAGGGGACCGGCCGGGACACCGCGGGGATCCTGGCCGCCGCCGCCCGCGGCGAACTCGACGCGCTGCTGGTCGGCGGCCTCGACCCGGAGGACCTGCCCGACCCGGCGGCGGCCGAGGAGGCGCTGGCGGCCGTCCCGTTCGTGGTCTCGCTGGAGCTGCGCCCGTCCGCCGTCACCGCCCGCGCCGACGTGGTGCTGCCGGTGGCCGCGGTCGCCGAGAAGGCCGGCACCTTCCTGGACTGGGAGGGCCGGGTGCGGATGTTCGAGGCCGCGCTCAAGCCGGACCAGCAGATGGGCCGTCATCTGCACCCGGACCTGCGGGTGCTGAACATGCTCGCCGACGCGCTGGGCCACCGGCTCGGCCTGCCCGACGTCCGCGCCGCCCGGCTGGAGCTGGACCGGTTCACGCCCTGGACCGGCGCGCGCCCGGCCGCCCCGGCCGCCCACCCCGGTGTGCTGCCCCGCCCGGCCACCGGCCAGGCGGTGCTGGCCGGTTGGCGCCTGCTGCTCGATCGCGGCTCGCTCCAGCAGGGCGATCCGCACCTGGCCGGCACCCGGCACCGCGCCGTCGCCCGGATCTCGCCGACCACCGCCGAGGAGATCGACGCGGTGGGAGCCCCCGCGCTGCGGCTGACCGGCCCGTCCGGCTCGGTCACCCTGCCGCTGGAGATCGGCAAGGAGATGCCGGACCGCACGGTCTGGATCCCGCTCAACTCCACCCCGGGCGGCGCCCACCGCACGCTCGGCACCACCACCGGCCACCTGGTCACCATCGCCCCGGCGCAGGGCGTCGAGTCCGACGAGGAGGAGAAGTGAACCCCACCGCGCACCCGCTCGCCGGGTACGACCTCGCCGCGTACGAGACGCTCGGGTTCTTCGGCCGCGACCCCTGGTGGCTGGTCCTGCTCAAGGCGGTGTTCTGCTTCGCCTTCCTGGTCGGCACGGTCCTCGTGGCGATCGTCTGGGAGCGCAAGGTGGTGGCCTGGATGCAGCTGCGCATCGGGCCCAACCGGCACGGCCCGTGGGGCATGCTGCAGTCGCTCGCCGACGGCGTGAAGCTGGCGCTCAAGGAAGACCTGGTGGTCAAGGGCGCCGACAAGGCGGTCTACATCCTGGCCCCGATCGTCTGCGCCATCCCGGCGTTCATGGCCTTCGCGGTGATCCCCTTCGGCCCGGCCGGCAACGAGGTGTCGGTGTTCGGCACCCGGACGCCGATGCAGCTGACCGACTTCCCGGTGGCGCTGCTGTACATCCTGGCCACCGCCTCGGTCGGCATCTACGGCATCGTGCTGGCCGGCTGGTCCTCCGGTTCGACCTACCCGCTGCTCGGCGGCCTGCGCTCCTCGGCCCAGATGATCAGCTACGAGATCGCGATGGGCCTGTCCTTCGCGGCGGTGTTCATCTACTCCGGCTCGATGTCCACCTCGGAGATCGTCTCCTCGCAGCAGCCGACCTGGTTCGCGGTGCTGCTGCCGGTGTCGTTCATCGTCTACATCGTGGCGATGGTCGGCGAGACCAACCGCGCGCCGTTCGACCTCCCGGAGGCCGAGGGCGAGCTGGTCGGCGGCTTCAACACCGAGTACTCCTCGCTGAAGTTCGCGATGTTCATGCTGGCCGAGTACGTCAACATGGTCACCGTCTCGGCCGTCGCCTCCACCCTGTTCCTGGGCGGCTGGCGGGCCCCCTGGCCGGTCTCCACCTTCTGGGAGGGCGCCAACCACGGCTGGTGGCCGATGCTCTGGATCACCCTCAAGATCCAGCTGCTGCTGTTCTTCTTCATCTGGCTGCGCGGCACCCTGCCCCGGTTCCGCTACGACCAGTTCATGAAGCTCGGCTGGAAGGTGCTGATCCCGGTCTCGCTGGTCTGGCTGGTGATGGTGGCCGCCGTCCGGGCGCTGCGCAACGAGGGCTACGGGTTCGGCGAGGTGGTGCTCTACGTCGGTGCCCCGGTCGGCGCGCTGCTGCTGCTCGGCCTGCTGCGGGACGTCGTGAAGCGCCGGCCGGAACCCGTGGACGGCGCGCCGAGCGGGGAGTTCGACCCGATGGCCGGCGGCTACCCGGTGCCGCCACTGCCCGGCCAGCAGCTCCCGCAGGTCCCGCGCCGGCCCAGCCGCGCCCCGAAGCAACTCCAGGACGCCCTCAACGGGGCCGACCATTCCGAAGGGAGCTGAACCGAGATGTCGTCCGACCAGAACCGCCGGACCGACCGGCCCGAACGGGCCGAGAAGCCGTCCATCCTCGGACCGGCCGCCGGCTTCGGCGTGACCTTCAAGGCCATGTTCAAGAAGCGGCTCACCGAGCAGTACCCGGAGCAGAAGAAGCCCACCGCCCCGCGCTTCCACGGCCGCCACCAGCTCAACCGGCACCCGGACGGCCTGGAGAAGTGCATCGGCTGCGAGCTGTGCGCCTGGGCCTGCCCGGCCGACGCCATCTACGTCGAGGGCGCGGACAACCGGGAGGAGGAGCGCTACTCGCCCGGTGAGCGGTACGGCGCGGTGTACCAGATCAACTACGCCCGCTGCATCCTGTGCGGCCTGTGCATCGAGGCCTGCCCGACCCGGGCGCTCACCATGACCAACGAGTACGAGCTCGCGGACTCCTCCCGCAAGGACCTCATCTTCACCAAGGAGCAGCTGCTGGTCGGCCTCTCCGAGGGCATGGTCGACACCCCGCACGCGATCTTCCCGGGCGCCGACGAGGGCGCGTACTACCGCGGCGAGATCACCGCGGCGGCGCCGGGCACCGAGCAGCAGGAACGCACCGATCGGGAGAAGGAGGCGCAGTCGTGACCGCCGCCCCCGCCACCCTCGCCGCCGTCACCGGCGCGACCTCCACCGGCGAGGCCGTCCAGTTCTGGGTGCTCGCGGTGATCGCCGTCGGCGGAGCCCTCGGGATGCTGCTGATGAGGAAGGCGGTGCACAGCGCGCTCTGCCTGGCCGCCACCATGCTCGCCCTGGCGGTCTGTTACATGGCCCAGGGCGCGGTGTTCCTGGGCGTGGTGCAGATCGTCGTCTACACCGGCGCGATCATGATGCTCTTCCTGTTCGTGGTGATGCTGGTCGGCGTGACCAGCGCGGACTCGCTGAAGGAACAGCTGAAGGGCCAGCGGTTCGCCGCCGTGGTCTGCGGCCTCGGCTTCGGCGTGCTGCTGGTCGCCGGGATCGCCAACGCCAGGCTGCACACCTTCGCCGGCCTCGGCGAGGCCAACGCCGAGGGCAACGTCCAGGGCCTGGCCCGGCTGATCTTCACCAAGTACGTGTGGGCCTTCGAGGTCACCGGCGCGCTGCTGATCACGGCCGCGATCGGCGCCATGGTGCTGACCCACCGTGAGCACGTGAAGGCCCCGAAGACCCAGCGCGAGCTGGCCGCCCAGCGGGTCGCCGACAACCTGCAGGTCCCGCCGCTGCCCGCGCCCGGCGTCTACGCCCGGCACAACGCGGTGGACATCCCGGGCCTGCTGCCGGACGGCTCGATCGCCGAGGACTCGGTGATGGCGACCCTGCGCGAGCGCGGCCAGATCCGCGACGTCAGCCAGCAGATGCTGGCGCGGATGGCCGAGCTGGAGTCCAGCACCGCCGACTGGCTGGGCCGCCCGCCGTCCGAGCGCCCGCCGGTGACCGGCCCGCGCCAGGCGCTGGAGCCGGTGGCCGCCAACCACAAGGCGCCGGCGAACCGCCCGGCGTCCGACCACGACGAGGAGGGGGCGGAGTGAATCCGGTCAACTACCTCTATCTCTCCGCCCTGTTGTTCACCATCGGCGCCTCCGGCGTCCTGATCCGGCGGAACGCGATCGTCCTGTTCATGTGTGTCGAACTGATGCTCAACGCCTCCAACCTGGCGCTGGTCACCTTCTCCCGGATGCACGGCAACCTGGACGGCCAGATCATCGCGTTCTTCACCATGGTGGTCGCGGCCGCCGAGGTCGTGGTCGGCCTCGCGATCATCGTCTCGATCTTCCGGACCAGGCACTCCGCTTCGGTCGACGACAGCAACCTGATGAAGCTGTAGGCGGAGGGCCTCGGTGAACTCTCTCATTCCGCTGCTGGTCGCGGCCCCGCTGGCCGGCGCCGCCCTGCTGCTGCTCGGTGGCCGGGCCTTCGACCGGTTCGGCCACTGGCTGGCCACCGCGCTCGCCGCACTGTCCTTCGGCTTCGGCCTCGCGCTGTTCTCGTCCATGCTGGGCCGGGACGCCGAGGAACGCGCCGTGACCGAGCACCTGTTCAGCTGGATCCCGGTGAACGGCTTCCAGGCCGACGTCGCCTTCCAGCTCGACCAGCTCTCGATGACCTTCGTCCTGCTGATCACCGGCGTCGGCACGCTCATCCACCTCTACTCGGTGGGCTACATGCAGCACGACGAGCGCCGGCGCCGCTTCTTCGCCTACCTCAACCTCTTCCTGGCGGCCATGCTGCTGCTGGTGGTCGCCGACAACTACCTGCTGCTGTACTTCGGCTGGGAGGGCGTGGGCCTCGCCTCGTACCTGCTGATCGGTTTCTGGCAGCACAAGCCGAGCGCCGCGACGGCCGCCAAGAAGGCGTTCATCGTCAACCGCGTCGGTGACCTGGGCCTGTCCATCGCGATCATGCTGATGTTCGTCGAGTTCGGCTCCTTCGCCTTCGAGCCGGTCTTCGCCACCGCCGGCAGCGCGAGCGAGGGCAAGCTGACCGCGATCGGGCTGATGCTGCTGCTCGCCGCCTGCGGCAAGTCCGCGCAGGTGCCGCTGCAGTCCTGGCTCGGGGACGCGATGGAGGGCCCGACCCCGGTCTCCGCGCTGATCCACGCGGCCACCATGGTCACCGCCGGCGTCTATCTGATCACCCGCTCCGGGGCGATCTTCAACCTGGCGCCGGACGCCCAGACCGCCGTCGTGGTGGTCGGCACGGTCACCCTGCTCTTCGGGGCGATCGTCGGTTGCGCCAAGGACGACATCAAGAAGGCCCTGGCCGGCTCGACCATGTCGCAGATCGGCTACATGATCCTCGCGGCCGGCCTCGGCCCGATCGGCTACGCCTTCGCGATCATGCACCTGGTGACCCACGGCTTCTTCAAGGCCGGGCTGTTCCTCGGCGCCGGGTCGGTCATGCACGGCATGAACGACGAGGTGAACATGCGTCACTACGGCGGCCTGCGCAGGTACATGCCGGTCACCTTCGTGACCTTCGGCCTCGGCTACCTGGCCATCATCGGCTTCCCGGGCCTGTCCGGCTTCTTCTCCAAGGACAAGATCATCGAGGCGGCGTTCGCCAAGGGCGGCACCGAGGGCTGGATCCTCGGCCTGTGCGCGCTGACCGGCGCCGCGGTCACCGCGTTCTACATGACCCGGGTGATGCTCCTGACCTTCTTCGGCGAGAAGCGCTGGCAGCCGGACGCCCAGGGCAACGACCCGCACCCGCACGAGTCGCCGCGGACCATGACGATCCCGATGATCCTGCTGGCGTTCGGCTCGGTGTTCGCCGGCGGGCTGTTCGCGTTCAACAGCTCCTTCCTCACCTGGCTGGAGCCGGTCACCGGCCACGAGGAGGGGAACTCCCCGCTCGCCCCGCTGGTGGTCACCCTGCTCACCAGTGCCTGCATGGTGCTCGGCGTCGCGCTCTCCTACCTGATGTACGGCCGTTCCGCCGTCCCGGTGGTGCCGCCCTACGGCTCCCCGCTCACCCGGGCCGCCCGCCGCGACCTCCTCCAGGACGACTTCAACCACGCCGTCCTGGTCCGACCCGGCTCGGCGCTCACCGCCGCCCTGGTCTACTTCGACAGCCGCGGCCTGGACGGTTTCGTCAACGGCCTGGCCGCCACCATCGGCGGCGTCTCCAGCCGGCTGCGGCGGATCCAGAACGGCTACGTCCGCACGTACGCGCTCTCCATGTTCGGCGGCACGCTGGTGCTGGTCGCCACGACTCTCCTGATGAGGTCCGTCTGATGCACTCGGATTACACACGTCGTCAGGAGGCCGAGGCATGAGCGTCCTCCTCACCGCCACCTGCGCGGTCCCGGCCGCCGGTGCGGTGGTCACCGCCGCCCTGCCGGCCGGGACCACCGAGGGCCGGCGGCGCACCGCCAAGGCTGCGGCACTGGTCTTCTCCGCCGCCACCCTGGCCCTGGCCGGCGCGGTCGCCGTGCGGTTCGACCCGGACGGCGCGCGCTACCAGCTGACCGAGTCCTACAGCTGGATCCGCTCCTTCGGCATCACCTTCGCGCTCGGCGTGGACGGCATCGGCGCCGTGCTCGCCCTGCTCACCGCCGTCCTGGTGCCGGTCGTGCTGCTCGCCTCCTGGCACGACGCCGACCCGGCCGCCCCCGCGCCCGAGGGGACCTTCGAGAACAGGCGGCGCACCCAGGGGTTCTTCGCGCTGGTCCTGGCAGTGGAGGCGATGGTGATCGTCTCCTTCTACGCCACCGACGTCTTCGTCTTCTACGTCTTCTTCGAAGCCATGCTGATCCCGATGTACTTCCTCATCGGCGGCTTCGGCGACCGGGCGGGCGGCCCCGATGCGGCCCGTCAGCGCTCCTACGCGGCGGTCAAGTTCCTGCTGTACAACCTGCTCGGCGGCCTGGTCATGCTGGCCGCCGTGATCGGTCTGTACGTGATCGCGCAGGACCAGGGCCTGGCCACCTTCGACCTGCAGACCCTCACCGGCGCGGTCGCCGACGGCCGGCTGCGGTTCAGCGGCACCGCCGAGAAGGCGCTGTTCCTCGGCTTCTTCTTCGCCTTCGCGGTCAAGGCCCCGCTCTGGCCGCTGCACACCTGGCTGCCGAACGCGATGGGCGAGGCCACCGCCGGCACCGCCGTACTGATCACCGCCGTGGTCGACAAGGTCGGCACCTTCGCGATGCTCCGCTTCTGCCTCGGGCTCTTCCCGGACGCCTCGAAGACCTTCGCCCCGGCGATCCTGGTCCTCTCGGTGATCGGGATCATCTACGGCGCGTTGCTGGCCATCGGTCAGAAGGACATCAAGCGGCTGGTCGCCTACGCCTCGATCTCGCACTTCGGCTTCATCATCATGGGCATCTTCGCGCTGACCAGCCAGGGCCAGAGCGGAGCCACCCTCTACATGGTCAACCACGGCATCTCCACCGCCGCATGGATGCTGGTGGCCGGATTCCTGATCTCCCGCCGCGGCTCCCGGCTGATCGCCGACTACGGCGGCGTGCAGAAGGTCGCCCCGGTGCTCGCCGGCACCTTCCTCATCGGCGGCCTGGCCACCCTCTCGCTGCCCGGCCTCGCTCCCTTCGTCAGCGAGTTCCTGGTCCTGGTCGGCACCTTCACCCGCTACCCGGCGGTCGGCATCGTCGCCACCTTCGGCATCGTGCTGGCCGCGCTGTACGCCCTGCTGCTCTACCAGCGCACCATGACCGGTCCGGTCAAGGAGGGCGTCGGCGCCATCACCGACCTCAAGGTCCGCGAACTCGCGGTGGTGGCACCGCTGGTGGCGCTGACCGTGCTGCTCGGGGTCTACCCGAAGCCGCTCACCGACCTGGTCAACCCCGTGGTGAACGCGACCCTCTCGCAGGTCCACCAGACCGATCCGGCACCGGCCCACCCGGTCGCCGCCGACCACGGGTCCGGCCAGGACGGGGCCGCCCGCTCAGGAGGTGAGCACAAGTGAGCAGCACCGGATGGCTCGCCGCCGCCGGCGGCACCCAGAGCATTCCCGTACCGCACATCGAGTACGGGCAGCTCTCGCCGATGCTGGTGGTGTTCGGCGCCGCCGTGACCGGCATCCTGCTGGAGGCCTTCCTGCCCCGGCGGCTGCGGCACTGGGCCCAGGTGGTGACCGCGCTGACCGGTCTGGCCGGCGCCTTCGTGGCCGTCCTGGTGCTCGCCGCCCAGGGCTACGGCACCACCAAGGTCGACGCGGTGGCGATGGGCTCGGTGGCCCTGGACGGTCCGACGCTGTTCCTCCAGGGCGTGATCCTGCTGGTCTCGGTGGTCGCGGTGCTGACCTACGCCGAGCGCCGGCTGGAGCCCAGGGCCGGGGGAGCGCCGGCCGACGCGTTCGCCGCCCAGGCCTCCGCCACGCCCGGGGGCGAGCAGGAGCGCGGCGCGATCCGGGCCGGCTTCACCACCAGCGAGGTCTTCCCGCTCACCATGTTCGCGGTCGGCGGCATGCTGCTCTTCCCGGCGGCCAACGACCTGCTGACCATGTTCGTCGCGCTGGAGGTCTTCTCCCTCCCGCTCTACCTGCTCTGCGCGCTGGCCCGGCGCCGTCGGCTGCTCTCCCAGGAGGCAGCGGTCAAGTACTTCCTGCTCGGCGCCTTCGCCTCGGCGTTCTTCCTGTTCGGCACCGCGCTGCTGTACGGCTTCGCGGGCACCGTGCGCCTCGGCGAGATCGCCGACGTCATCTCCGGCAACGCGCTGCTCACCCCGGCGCTGGTCTCCTCGACCCAGAACGACGCCCTGCTGCTGGTGGGCCTGGCGATGCTGTCGGTCGGCCTGCTCTTCAAGGTCGGCGCGGTGCCGTTCCACGCCTGGACCCCGGACGTCTACCAGGGCGCGCCGACCCCGGTCACCGGTTTCATGGCGGCGGCGACCAAGGTGGCCGCGTTCGGCGCCGTGCTGCGGCTGTTCTACGTGGCCTTCCCGGCGCTGCGGCTGGACTGGCGGCCGGTGCTCTGGGGCGTGGCGATCCTCACCATGGTGGTCGGCGCGGTCCTGGCCGTCACCCAGCAGGACGTCAAGCGGCTGCTCGCCTACTCCTCGATCGCGCACGCCGGCTTCATCCTCACCGGTGTGATCGCCAGCAACCGGCAGGGCGTCGGCTCGGTGCTGTTCTACCTGCTGGCGTACTCCTTCGTGACGCTCGGCGCGTTCGCCGTGGTCACCCTGGTGCGCGACTCCAAGGGCGAGGCCACCCACCTGTCCAGCTGGGCCGGCCTGGGCCGGCGCTCCCCGCTGGTCGCGGCGGTGTTCGCGCTCTTCCTGCTGGCCTTCGCGGGCATCCCGCTGACCTCCGGGTTCACCGGGAAGTTCGCGGTGTTCCAGGCTGCGGCGGCCGGTGGGGCGACCCCGCTGGTGATCGTCGGCGTGCTCAGCTCGGCGGTGGCGGCGTTCTTCTACATCCGGGTCATCGTGCTGATGTTCTTCTCCGACCCGCAGCCGGGCGGCCCGACCGTCGCCATCCCGAGCGCCTTCACGGCGACCGCGATCGGCGTCGGCGTCCTGGTGACGCTGGGCCTCGGACTGCTGCCGCAGTACTTCCTGGACCTCGCCTCGAAGGCCGTGTTCTTCGTCGGCTGAGCACCCACGGACCGCGCCCGGACCGCCCACGGACCGCGCGCAGACCGTCCGCGGACCTCTCGCGGAACGCGCTCCGACGGCCCGGCCGACCGCCCCGGCGGCGGCCGGGCCGACCGCTCCGACGTCCGTCCGGGTCGCGCCCGCCGCGCGGCCGGGACGCCCCGTTCGGGTATCCGTGCTGGCCAGCGGGGACGCCCCGGGCGCGACAGAGCCGCACGCCCGTGCAGTGATCCACTCGCGACCGGATACCCTGCCTGTATGGCCAGCGGCGGCACTCAGGGACCGGGCCGCTAGATCGACCAGGGACAGAGGAGTGGTCTTCGTGACCGTCGTGGGACCCTTTGGGCTCAGCGTGCAGGACCGCGATCTGACCCGCGACGTCCAGGCCGGGATGGACGCGGTGGAGACCGCGCTCACCGACGCCGTGAAGAGTGACGTCCCGTTCATCACCGTGACCGCCAGCCACCTGATCGAGGCCGGCGGCAAGCGCTTCCGCCCGCTGCTGGTACTGCTCGCCGCCCAGTTCGGCGACGCCGGCGCGCCCGGGGTGGTCCCGGCGGCCGTCGTCGTCGAGCTCACCCACCTGGCCACGCTGTACCACGACGACGTCATGGACGAGGCCCCGGTGAGACGCGGCGCGCCCAGCGCCAACTCGCGCTGGGACAACTCGGTCGCCATCCTGACCGGCGACTTCCTCTTCTCCCGCGCCTCCCAGGTGCTCGCCGACCTCGGCCCGGAGGCCGTCCGGCTGCAGGCCGACGCGTTCGAGCGGCTGGTCACCGGACAGATCCTGGAGACCGCCGGCCCCGGCCCGGAGGACGACCCGCTCGACCACTACCTGAACGTGCTGGCCGGCAAGACCGGCTCGCTGATCGCCGTCTCCTGCCGGATAGGAGCGCTGGCGGCCGGCGCCGAGCCGTGGGTGATCGACATCCTCAGCGCGTTCGGGGAGCGGATCGGCATCGCCTTCCAGCTGGCCGACGACGTACTGGACATCGCCAGCGACGGCCACGAGTCCGGCAAGACCCCCGGCACCGACCTGCGCGAGGGCGTGGAGACCCTGCCGACCCTGCTGCTGCGCCAGATGCCCGCCGACCCGGCCGATCCGGAGGACACCCGGCTGCGCGAGCTGCTCCGCAAGGACCTCGCCGACGACGAGCTGCACGCCGAGGCGCTGCGGCTGCTGCGCCGCCACCCGGCGCTGGAGCACGCCCGCCGGGAGACCCTGCGGCACGCCGAGGAGGCCCGCACCCTGCTGGACCCGCTGCCGGACGGCCCGGCCAAGGAAGCGCTCCAGGCGCTCTGCGACTCGGTGGCCATCCGCACCATGTGACGGTGCGGCGGCCCGGGCCGGGGCGGGCCGGGCGAATTGGCCTCGACGGTCCCGAGGGGCGCGCGGATGGGGGAGACTGACACCCGTCAGCACCGTGTCCGCACCTCCGCCCATCCGGAAGGCCGCCATGCTTCGCGTCGTCATCGCCGAGGACTCCGTACTGCTGCGGGAGGGCCTGACCAGGCTGCTCACCGACCGCGGCCTGGAGGTCGTGGCCGGCGTCGGGGACGGCGAGGCGCTGGTCAAGACGATCCACGATCTGGCCGCCGACGGCGCGCTGCCCGATGTGGTGGTCTCCGACGTGCGGATGCCCCCCACCCACACCGATGAGGGCCTGCGCGCCTGCGTCACCCTGCGCGGCCTGTTCCCGGAGCTCGGCGTGCTGGTGCTGTCGCAGTTCGTCGAGGAGCGCTACGCCTCCGAACTGCTGGCCGGTTCCACCCGTGGCGTGGGCTACCTGCTGAAGGACCGGGTCGCCGAGGTCCGCGAGTTCGTGGACGCGGTGGTCCGGGTGGCCGAGGGCGGCACCGCGCTGGACCCGGAGGTCGTCCAGCAGCTGCTGAGCCGCAGCCGCAAGGGTGATGTGCTGGCCGGGCTGACCCCGCGCGAGCGGGAGGTGCTGGGGCTGATGGCGGAGGGCCGGACCAACACCGCGGTGGCCAAGCAGCTGGTGGTCTCCGAGGGCGCGGTGGAGAAGCACGTCAGCAACATCTTCCTGAAGCTGGGGTTCGCGCAGAGCCCCGGGGACCACCGTCGGGTCCTTGCGGTGCTGACTTATCTGAATTCCTGACCGGCTCGCCGACGGGCCGTTCCAGCGGTGCGTTCGTGTTCGAACCGAATTGTCGCTCCACGGTCCGAAATTGGTCGTCCACGGCGTTTTTCGCGAGCTCGGCGGTGATTTTCCGCCGCATCGGGGAGTTCCGTCCAAGGCAATCCTTACCCGCATAGGATGCGAGAGGTGCACCAGGCGGACGGGGGCACACGGCTCACGCCCGCGGCTGGTGCCCACGAGGAGGTCCGCGGCAGTGACCAGTCAGGTCGATCAGTCAGAAGCAGTGGACGGCTCGGACGGCGACGAGGGCCGCACCGGGCCCGACGGGGGCCGCTCCGGCCCTGCCGCGCCGGTCGGTCCACAGCCCCGGGGCACCAAGCCGATCCGCAGGCTGGACCGGGTGATCATCAGATTCGCCGGGGACTCCGGCGACGGCATGCAGCTCACCGGCGACCGCTTCACCTCGGAGACGGCGTCCTTCGGCAACGACCTCTCCACCCTGCCCAACTTCCCGGCCGAGATCCGCGCTCCCGCCGGAACGCTGCCGGGTGTCTCGTCCTTCCAACTCCACTTCGCCGACCACGACATCCTGACCCCGGGTGACGCGCCCAACGTCCTGGTGGCGATGAACCCGGCCGCCCTCAAGGCCAACCTCCCCGACCTCCCGCGCGGCGCGGAGATCATCGTCAACACCGACGAGTTCACCAAGCGCGCGCTGGCCAAGGTCGGGTACGGCGCGGACCCGCTGGCGGACGGCTCGCTGCAGGGCTACCACCTGCACAAGGTGCCGCTCACCACGCTGACCCTGGAGGCGCTCAAGGAGAGCGGGCTCGCCCGCAAGGACGCCGAGCGCGCCAAGAACATGTTCGCGCTGGGCCTGCTGTCCTGGATGTACCACCGCCCGACCCGCGGCACCGAGTCCTTCCTGCGCACCAAGTTCGCCAAGAAGCCGCAGATCGCCGAGGCCAACATCACCGCCTTCCGGGCCGGCTGGAACTTCGGCGAGACCACCGAGTCCTTCGCGGTGTCCTACGAGGTACCGCCGGCCAAGCTGCCGCCGGGCCGCTACCGCAACATCTCCGGCAACCTGGCGCTGTCCTACGGCCTGATCGCCGCCTCCCGGCGCGCCGGGCTGCCGCTCTACCTGGGCTCCTACCCGATCACCCCGGCCTCGGACATCCTGCACGAGCTGAGCCGGCACAAGAACTTCGGCGTGCGCACCTTCCAGGCCGAGGACGAGATCGCCGGCATCGGCGCGGCGCTCGGCGCGGCCTTCGGCGGCGCGCTCGGCGTGACCACCACCTCCGGACCCGGCGTGGCGCTCAAGAGCGAGACCATCGGCCTGGCCGTCTCGCTCGAACTCCCGCTGCTGGTGGTGGACATCCAGCGCGGCGGCCCGTCCACCGGCCTGCCGACCAAGACCGAGCAGGCCGACCTGCTGCAGGCGATGTTCGGCCGCAACGGCGAGGCCCCGGTGCCGATCGTGGCCCCGGCCACCCCGGCCGAGTGCTTCGACGCGGCCCTGGAGGCGGCCCGCATCGCGGTCACCTACCGCACCCCGGTCTTCCTGCTCTCGGACGGCTACCTGGCCAACGGCTCGGAGCCCTGGCGGATCCCGGAGGTCGACGAACTGCCCGCGATCGACCCGGACTTCGCGACCGCGCCGAACCGCGAGGACGGCGCGTTCTGGCCGTACCTGCGCGATCCCCAGACGCTGGCCCGGCCGTGGGCGCTGCCCGGCACCCCGGGCCTGGAGCACCGGATCGGCGGCATCGAGAAGCAGGACGGCACCGGCAACATCTCCTACGACCCGGCCAACCACGACTTCATGGTCCGCACCCGGCAGGCCAAGGTGGACGGCATCACGGTGCCCGACACGGCGGTCGACGACCCCGACGGCGAGGCCCGGGTGCTGGTGCTCGGCTGGGGCTCGACGTACGGCCCGATCACCGCGGCGGTCCGCCGGGTCCGGGCGGACGGTGGCCGGATCGCGCAGGCGCACCTGCGCAACCTCAACCCGTTCCCGGCCGATCTCGGCACGGTGCTGCGGAGTTACGACAAGGTCATCGTGCCCGAGATGAACCTCGGCCAGCTGGCGCTGCTGCTGCGTGCCAAGTACCTGGTGGACGCCGAGTCCTACAACCAGGTGCGCGGACTGCCGTTCAAGGCGGCGCAGTTGGCGGACGTGTTGTGGGCGGCGATCGGCACCCTGGATGAGGAGGACAACCGATGAGCGAGAAGTTCCCCTCGTTGAAGCTGGTCCCGAAGGCCGAGGCGCCGCAGAGCGCCAAGGAGTTCAAGACCGACCAGGAGGTGCGCTGGTGTCCCGGCTGCGGTGACTACGCGATCCTGGCCGCGGTGCAGGCGTTCATGCCGGAGCTGGGGATCAGGCGGGAGAACACCGTCTTCGTCTCCGGCATCGGCTGCTCGTCCCGGTTCCCCTACTACATGAACACCTACGGGGTGCACTCGATCCACGGTCGCGCCCCGGCGATCGCCACCGGGCTGGCGACCTCCCGGCGGGACCTCAGCGTCTGGGTGGTGACCGGTGACGGCGACGCGCTGTCGATCGGCGGCAACCATCTGATCCACGCGCTGCGCCGCAATGTGAATCTGAAGATCCTGCTGTTCAACAACCGTATCTACGGCCTGACCAAGGGCCAGTACTCGCCGACCAGTGAGCTCGGGAAGATCACCAAGTCCACCCCGATGGGCTCACTGGACGCGCCGTTCAACCCGCTCTCGCTGGCCATCGGCGCGGAGGCCACCTTCGTCGCCCGGACCATCGACTCCGACCGTCAGCACCTCCAGTCGGTGCTGCGGGCGGCGGCCGAGCACGAGGGCACCGCGCTGGTCGAGATCTACCAGAACTGCAACATCTTCAACGACGGCGCGTTCGAGGTGCTGAAGGAGGCCGGCACCCGGGACGAGGCGCTGATCCGGCTGGAGCACGGGCGGCCGGTCCGCTTCGGCACGGACGGCGCCCGGGGCGTCTTCCGCGGCGCCGACGGCGAGCTGTTCGTCGACGCCGTCACGGCGGAGAACGAGTCGGCGCTGTTGGTCCACGACGCCCACGCGGCCGGTCCGGCCACGGCGTTCGCGCTCTCCCGGATCGCCGACGCGGACACCCTGCACCACACCCCGATCGGTGTGCTGCGCGACGTCCGGCGCCCGGTGTACGACGAGCTGATGGCCGACCAGCTGGCCACCGCCACCGCCGACCGCGGCCCGGGCGAGCTGGCCGCGCTGCTCGCGGGCGGCGACACCTGGACGGTCGACTGAGTCCGGCCGGCGAGCACGGCGGCGCCCCCGGCCCTTCCCGGCCGGGGGCGCCGCCGTGCGTTCCGGTCCGCGTCTAGCCCCAATGCCAGTGACTTTGTCCTTCGATCCTCGTTGGTTGTGGTGTGGCGAGGGTGGGGCAGGTCAAGTCGCCTGCGGGTGAGCGGTTGTCGGAC
>NZ_JBEXJT010000060.1:0-45606 GCF_040609255.1 Kitasatospora sp. NPDC004723
GCCCCGCCCGCGCCCCCCCGGCGCGCCGCGGGCCCCGCTCAACGCCCCAACCGGATGTGGGCCCGGTGCGGACGCGCGTCCGCACGGACCCCTCTTCGGGACGTTAGAACAGGCCGGTCAGCCCGCCGCCTCGACGCTCTCACCGGGCGGGCGTCCGCTCACCCGTTCGGACTCAAGGGCGGTCTGCAGGATCACCACCGCGGCGGCCTGGTCGACCACCGAGCGGCCCTTCTTGGCCTTGACCCCCGAGGCGCGCAACCCGTGGGTCGCGGTGACCGTCGACATCCGCTCGTCGACCAGCCGGACCGGCACCGGCCAGAGCCGGTTGGCCAGCCGGGCCGCGTAGCCGCGCACCTTCTCGGCCGCCGGGCCCTCCTTGCCGCTGAGCGAGCGCGGCAGCCCGACGATCACCTCGATCGCGCCGTACTCCTCGACGATCGCGGCGATCCTGGCCTGCGACTTCACCCCGGCCGGGACGGTTTCCACCGGGGTGGCGAGCACCCCGTCGGGGTCGCAGGACGCGACCCCGATCCGGGCGTCCCCGACGTCGACGGCGATCCGCCGCCCGCGCCGGAAGGGCTTCTCCTCGAACTCCATCAGAACGCGGACCCCATCAGGAGGCACGCTCCGCGACCAGGCCGCGCACCGCGGCGACGGCCTCGTCGATCGCGGCCGGGTTGGTGCCGCCGCCCTGGGCGACGTCGTCCTTGCCGCCACCGCCGCCGCCGAGGGTCTTGGCGGCGGTGCGGACCAGCTCGCCGGCCTTGATGCCGCGGCCGCGGGCGTCCTCGTTGGTGGCGATCACGGTCAGCGGGCGGTCGTTGGCGACGGTGAAGGCGGCGACCACGGCCGGGCGCGCGCCGAGCCGGCCGCGCACGTCCAGGACCAGCTTGCGCAGCTCGTCCGCGCCGGTGCCGTCGGCGACCCGGGCGGCCACCACGGCGATGCCGTGCACGTCCTCGGCCGAGTCGGCCAGGCCCGCGGCGGCCGCGAGCACCTTCTCGGCGCGGAAGCGCTCGATCTCCTTCTCGGCGTCCTTGAGCTTGGCGAGCATGCCGGAGATCTTCTCCGGCAGCTCCTCCGGGCGGCCCTTGACCAGCTCGGTCAGCTGGGCGACCACGGTGTGCTCACGGGCCAGGAAGCGGTAGGCGTCGGCGCCGACCAGCGCCTCCACCCGGCGCACGCCGGAGCCGATCGAGGACTCGCCGAGCAGCTTCACCAGACCCAGCTGGGCGGTGTTGCCGACGTGCGTACCGCCGCACAGCTCCTTGGAGAAGTCGCCGATGGTGACGACGCGGACCTCGTCGCCGTACTTCTCGCCGAACATCGCGATGGCACCGGCCTTGCGGGCCTGGTCCATCGTCATGACCTCGGCGGTGACCTCCAGCTCGCGGGTCAGCACGTCGTTGATCTTCTGCTCGACGTCGGTCAGCACGCTGCCGGGCACGGCGGCGGGCGAGCCGAAGTCGAAGCGGAAGCGGCCCGGGGCGTTCTCCGAACCGGCCTGGGCGGCCGTCGGGCCGAGCGCGTCGCGCAGCGCCTGGTGGGTCAGGTGGGTGGCCGAGTGGGCACGGGCGATGGCCCGGCGGCGGTCCACGTCGATGGTGGCGTACGCCGCGGAGCCGAGCACGACCTCGCCGAACAGCACGCCGCCGGAGTGCACGATCACGCCCGGGACGGGCTGCTGCACGTCGCGGATCTCGACGACCGCGCCGGAGTCCAGCCGGATCCGGCCGTGGTCGGCGAGCTGGCCGCCGCCCTCGGCGTAGAACGGGGTGCGGTCGAGGATGAGCTCGACCTCGTCGCCCTCGGTGGCGGCCGGCGCCGGGACGCCGTTCACCAGCAGGCCGACCACGGTGGCCTCGCCCTCGGTGAGGGTGTAGCCGGTGAAGACGCTGGCGCCGGACTTGTCGGCGACCTCGCGGTACGCGGCGACGTCGGCGTGGCCCATCTTCTTGGCCTTGGCGTCCGCCTTGGCGCGGTCCCGCTGCTCCTGCATCAGGCGGCGGAAGCCGGCCTCGTCGACCTGCAGGCCCTGCTCCTCGGCCATCTCCAGGGTCAGGTCGATCGGGAAGCCGTAGGTGTCGTGCAGCTTGAACGCCTGGTCGCCGGAGAGCACCACGCCGCCGGCCTGCTTGGTCTCGGTGACCGCGGCGTCCAGCAGGTTGGTACCGGCCTTCAGGGTCTGCAGGAAGGCCGTCTCCTCGGCGGTGACGACCGTCTCGATGCGCTTGCGGTCGGTCTCCAGCTCCGGGTACTGCGGGGCCATCGCCTTGATCGCGATGTCCGTCAGCTCCTTGGCCACCGGCTCGGTGGCGCCCAGCAGGCGCATGTTGCGGATGGCGCGGCGCAGGATGCGGCGCAGCACGTAGCCGCGGCCCTCGTTGCCGGGGGTGACGCCGTCGCCGATCAGCATCAGCGCGGTGCGGATGTGGTCGGTGACCACGCGCAGCGAGACGTCCGCCTTGTGGTCCGCGCCGTAGGCGTGGCCGGTCAGCTCGGCGGCCCGGTCCAGGATCATCCGGCTGGTGTCGATCTCGAAGAGGTTGTCGACGCCCTGCAGGATGGCGGCCAGGCGCTCCAGGCCGAGGCCGGTGTCGATGTTCTTGCTCGGCAGGTCGCCGAGGATCTCGAAGCCGTCCTTGCCGTCGCCGTGGCCGCGCTCGTACTGCATGAAGACCAGGTTCCAGATCTCCAGGTAGCGCTCGCCGTTGACGGCCGGACCGCCCTCCTCGCCGTACGCGGGGCCGCGGTCGTAGTTGATCTCCGAGCACGGGCCGCACGGGCCGGGGACGCCCATCGACCAGAAGTTGTCCTTCATGCCCAGGCGCTGGATGCGCTCCGAGGGCACGCCGATGACCTCACGCCAGATCAGCTCGGCCTCGTCGTCGTCCTGGTAGACGGTGATCCAGAGCTTCTCCTTCTCCAGGCCGTAGCCACCCTCCGCGACGGGAGTGGTGAGCAGCTCCCAGGCGAACTTGATGGCTCCTTCCTTGAAGTAGTCACCGAAGGAGAAGTTGCCGCACATCTGGAAGAAGGAGCCGTGCCGGGTGGTCTTCCCGACCTCCTCGATGTCCAGGGTGCGCACGCACTTCTGCACGCTGGTGGCGCGCGAGAACTGCGGCTTGACCTCGCCCAGGAAGTAGGGCTTGAACGGGACCATGCCGGCGTTGACCAGCAGCAGGGTGGGGTCGTCGGCGACCAGGGACGCCGACGGAACGACGGTGTGGCCGCGCTCCTCGAAGAAGCGCAGCCAGCGGCGGCGGATCTCTGCCGACTCCATTAGTGGTCCTTCCGGTTGGTACCGCCCCGCGGCGCAATCGCGCGCCGGGGCGTTTTCTCGATGGCTTGGGGGGTGGTGCGGGGACCGTCCGAGGACGATGCGCGGGCACTGCTGGACGGAGGCAGGGCGGCGGCCGGGCTCCCGGGCGCCGCCGAGATAGCTCGGTACCGTGGCTCGCCGCGCACGCCGGCGCGGCGGCGCGGCTCGACGACGGCGGTGCCGTCCAGTCCGAGGTCCTCGCGCAGCTGCTCCTCGCGCTCGGTCATGCCGGTCCGCACGTCCTGGGCGAACTGCTTGGCCCGGTCGCCCAGCTGCAGCGCGCCGCGGGCGGCGGTGCCGGAGAGGCTGTCCGGGGTGAGCCGGTGCACGGCCTCGTTGGCCTTGTTCATGGCCCAGACGGTGGCGCCGGCGCCGACCGCCATCCAGAAGATGCGTCGCACCATGCCGTCAGCCCCTCACCGCGCGCCGGACCCGGGAGAGCAGACCGCTCCTGGGGGCGGTCGCGGCGCGCACCTCGGCCCGGATCAGCCGGGCCAGCTCCTCGCGCTCGGCCGGCTGGGTCGGCAGCGTGGCCGTGCCCTGCTGCTTGGCGACCGCCTTGCGCACGCCGTAGCTGAACGCCGCGACCTTGACCAGCGGACCGCCCAGGGTGGCCGCGACGGTGGAGGAGAGCGCGTTGGCGTTGGCCGCCGCGTCCTGCACGTTGGCGGTGATCTCGTCCACCCGCTCCAGCTGCTCGTTGGCGCTGCGCACCGCGGTGCCGGCGTCGGTCAGCAGCGGCACCGCCTGCTCGGTGACGGCGGAGACCAGGACGGCCGCCTCCTTGAGCACCCGCGACAGCCGGACCAGCACGACCGCGAGCAGGGTGACCAGGACCGCCCAGAACACGGCGACGAGCAGGCCGGCCAGCTCTCCCACGGACACCGTTGCGCGCTCCCTCGCTGTGCGTACCTCAGGGCACCCATGCCCTAGGGAACCCTATCGCGACCACGCGGAGTTTCCGGACCGGGTTTCCCTCGCGGGGCGCGCGGCGATCCGACCGGATGTGCGATCCGCGCGCGTAACCTACCCGTCGGTCACCTCGTTCTGCCGGTCGGGCCGCGGCCGCGCGGCCCGGACGGACGGACGCCCTGGCCGCCTCGGCCCGGGCCTCGACGCGGGGAGCAGGGTGTGGACGGGGAACCGACACCGCGACCGGAGGGGCCGTCGCCGGGGCAGGAACGTTTGCTCCGGGCCCGCCTGTCGGTCTTCGCGGGCGGCTTCGACGCCGACGCGGCCGAGTACGTCTGCGCCGGCGCGGGCATCGACCCGGACGAGCTGCCCGGGCTGCTCGGCGGACTCGTCGCCCGATCCGTCCTGCTGCGCGAGCGGAGCCCGCACGGCGCACGGTTCCGGCTGCCGGACGCCGACCGCGCGGACGGTCGGCGACGGCTGCGCGCCGCCGGCGAGGAGCGCCGGCTGCGGCGCCGCCACCGGGACTGGTACCTGGGCGTGGCCACCTGGGGCGAGGTCGAGTGGTTCGGCCCCCGGCAGGCGGAGACCGCCGAGCGCACCGCCCTGGTGCACGCCGACCTGCGGACCGCCCTGGAGTTCTGCCTGACCGAGCCCGGCGAGCAGCGCACCGCCCTGCTGCTGGCCGGCACCCTCTGGTTCTACTGGGCCGGCTGCGGCCACCCCGGCGAGGGGCGGCGCTGGCTGGAACGGGCGCTGGCGCTCGACCCGGAGCCCACCGAGGCCCGCGCCAAGGCCCTCTGGGCGGCCGGCTGGACGGCCACCCTGCAGGGCGACCTGACGGCCGCCGGGCCCGTCCTGGAGGAGTGCCGCCGCCAGGCGCTGGCCACCGGCGACGACCGCGCGCTGGCCCGCGCCGTGCACCGGCAGGGCGATGCCGCGCTGGCCGGCGACCGGCCGGCCCGCGCCGCCGAGCTGTTCGAGGAGGCGCTGCGGCACTACCGCGCCGTCGGCGAGCTGGACAGCAACGTGCTGAGGGCGATGGTCGGGCTCGGCACCGCCCAGCTGCGCCGGGGCGACCGGGAGGGCGGCGAGCTCCGGCTCGGCCGGGCCCGCGAGCTGTGCGAGCAGTACGGCGAGCAGTGGGCGTACGCGTACGGGCTCCACGCGCTGGCGTACGCGCGCTGGCTGGACGGTGCGGTCCGCCCGGCCCGGACGCTGGCCCGGGAGAGCGTCCGGCTGCACCGCCGCTTCAACGACCGGGCGGGCATCGTCCCGGCGCTCGACCTGCTGGCGCGGCTGGAGGGCGGGCCGCTCCCGCCCGGGAATAGTTGAAACTTGTCCGGTGCTGGAGCGGGCGGAACCACCGTACGGAAGGAGCACCCCGTGGCCAACATCGCCGACGAGTACCGCATGGCGAACTTCTACTTCGACTCCAAGGCGTACACCGACGCCGCCCGGATGCTCGAAGGAGTGCTCGCCGAGGAGCCGGCCAACCTGTCGGTCCGGCTGCTGCTGGCCCGCAGCTACTTCCACTCCGCCCAGCTGCGCAAGGCGGAGGCCGAGCTGCTCCGGGTCCTGGAGGCCGACCCGGCCGAGGACTACGCCCGGCTGATGCTGGGCCGCACCCTGGAGCGCCAGGGCCGCGCCGAGGAGGCCCGCCCGCACCTGCGGCTGGCCTCCGCGATGACCGGCGAGTCGTACTGACCCACCCGGACACCACCCGGGGCACCACCCGGGACCGTCCGGACACCACCCGGACAAGGGGCGAGCCCCCGCCGCCACAAGGGCGACGGGGGCTCGCTGGGGTACCGCAGGTGATACCGCTCGCGGGTCAGCGCGAGTAGTACTCGACGACGAGCTGCTCGTCGCAGATCACCGGGACCTCCTTGCGCTGCGGCGCACGGTCCAGACGGAAGGCCAGGGCCTTCAGGTTGACCTCGAGGTACTTCGGGGTCTGGCCCTCACCCGCGTTGCCACCCTCACGGGCGACCTGGAACGGGACCTTCTCCTTGCTGCGCTCGCGGACGGTGACCACGAAGCCCGGCTTCATCTGGTACGACGGCTTGTTGACCTTGCCGCCGTTGACCTCGATGTGGCCGTGGACGACCATCTGACGGGCCTGGTAGATGGTGCGGGCGATGCCCGAACGCAGCACCAGGGCGTCGAGGCGGGTCTCCAGCTCGGCGACGAGCGCCTCACCGGTCTTGCCCTCGGCCTTCTTCGCGCGGTCGAACGCACGCGCCATCTGCTTCTCGCTCAGGTCGTACTGAGCGCGCAGCCGCTGCTTCTCGACCAGACGGACCTTGTAGTCCGAGTTCTGCTTGCGGCCACGGCCGTGCTGGCCGGGCGGGTACGGGCGGGCCTCGAAGTACTTGACGGACTTCGGGGTCAGCGGCACGCCGAGCGCACGCGCGATCTTGACCTTGGGGCGCTTCTGGTTCGCCATGAACCAAACCTTCCTTGCTTACGAATACGGCTTCACCAGGTGTTGACGGAGGTCGCCTGTCGCGACCCGGAGAAAACCCCACCGCCCGGGGGCAGTGCGATCAGCCGCTCTCCGGAGCCGGGCACGAGATGTGCTTGTCACACGGGTCGAACCGGAAGCCGGTTCGCCCGCGACACCGAAACGGTGCGCGACGCTCCTGGTGCGGACCTCCCGGAGGAGGCCGACGGCCGGTGTCCCGCTGGTGCGGCCGGTCGGCTGGGTCTCCCCCGCCGCCGTCCCGGGACATGGCACTCCGCCCGAGTATACCGGCAGATCACCCGTCCTTTGACCCGGGCTCCTCCTGGCCCTTCGCCTCCCCCGCGGACACCGCCTTCGGCTCCTTCGGCTCCGCCTTGGAAGCACCCTTCGACGCCGCCCTGGGCTCCCCGCGCAGCCGCGCCCTGGTCCACTCCACCACGTCCGCGTAGCGCGCCTCCCCGCCGTGCCGGGTCGGCTGGTAGTACGCCTTGCCGTGCACCGCGTCCGGCGCGTACTGCTGGGCCGCGATGCCCTCCGGCAGGTCGTGCGGGTAGCGGTACCCCTTGCCGTGCCCCAGCTTGCCCGCGCCGCCGTAGTGCGCGTCCCGCAGGTGCGGCGGCACCGGCCCGGCCAGCCCCTGCCGGACGTCCGCGAGCGCCGCGTCGATCGCCAGGTAGGCGGCGTTCGACTTGGGCGCCAGGGCGAGCGCGATGGCCGCCTGGGAGAGGATGATCCGCGCCTCCGGGAAACCGATCAGCGCCACCGCCTGGGCCGCCGACACCGCGGTCTGCAGCGCCGTCGGATCGGCCAGGCCGACGTCCTCACTGGCCGAGATCATCAGCCGCCGGGCGATGAACCGCGGGTCCTCCCCCGCCTCGATCATCCGGGCCAGGTAGTGCAGCGTGGCGTCCACGTCGCTGCCCCGGATCGACTTGATCAGCGCGCTGGCCACGTCGTAGTGCTGGTCGCCGTCCCGGTCGTAACGAACGGCCGCGTGGTTGACGGCGGTCTCGGTGGTGGCCAGCGTGATGCTCGCCTCGCCCTTCTCCAGCGCCGCGCCGGCCGCCGCCTCCAGCGTGGTGAGCGCCTTGCGGGCGTCCCCGCCGGCCAGCCGCACCAGGTGGTCCTCGGCCTCCTGGCTCAGCTCCACCGCGCCCTCCAGGCCGCGCTCGTCGGCGACCGCGCGGCGCAGCAGCGCCCGCACGTCGTCGTCGGTCAGCGACTCCAGGGTCAGCAGCAGCGAGCGGGAGAGCAGCGGGGAGATCACCGAGAAGTACGGGTTCTCGGTGGTCGCGGCGATCAGGGTGACCCAGCGGTTCTCCACGGCGGGCAGCAGGGAGTCCTGCTGGGCCTTGGAGAAGCGGTGGATCTCGTCGAGGAACAGCACCGTCTCCCGGCCGGTCATGCCGACCGCGCGGCGGGCGCCGTCGATGACCGCGCGGACCTCCTTGACCCCGGCGGTGATCGCGGACAGCTCGACGAAGCGCCCCTCCACCGCCTGGCTGATGACGTGCGCCAGCGTGGTCTTGCCGGTGCCGGGCGGGCCCCACAGGATCACCGAGCTGGTCGCCGCCGGACCGCGCGAGCCCGCGACCAGCCGGCGCAGCGGGGAGCCGTCCTTGAGCAGCTGCCGCTGGCCGGCCACCTCGTCGAGGGTGCGCGGGCGCATCCGTACGGCGAGCGGCGCGCGGCCGGGCTCCTTGCTCTGGCGTTCCTCGGCGGCGGCGGTGAAGAGGTCCGGTTCGTCCACACCGGAAGCCTATGCGAGCCCGCCGACAGCACGGCCCGGCCGGCGCCCGGCCCGACGCCCCCGCTGCTCGCCGCGCTACTCCCCGAGGCCCGCCGCGTGGTCCGGGACGTAGCGCTGGAGGTCGCGCGGGGGCCGCTGGTAGCCGCGCGAGGCCGGGCGCTGCGGCAGCTCGATCCGCGGCGGCTTCACCTCGCGGTAGGGCAGGGTGGAGAGCAGGTGGGCGATCATGTTGATCCGGGCCCGCCGCTTGTCGTCGCTCTCCACCACGTTCCACGGCGAGTCCGGGGTGTCGGTGTGCAGGAACATCTCGTCCTTGGCCCGCGAGTAGTCCTCCCAGCGGGTGATCGACTCGACGTCCATCGGCGAGAGCTTCCACCGCTTCATCGGGTCGTCGAGACGGTCCCGGAAGCGCCGCTGCTGCTCGGTGTCGCTGACCGAGAACCAGTACTTGCGCAGCAGCAGGCCGGACTCGGTGAGCATCCGCTCGAAGGTCGGGCACTGCTGCAGGAACTGCCAGTACTCCTCCTCGGTGCAGAAGCCCATCACCTTCTCCACCCCGGCCCGGTTGTACCAGCTGCGGTCGAACAGCACGATCTCGCCGGCGGCCGGCAGGTGCTCGACGTAGCGCTGGAAGTACCACTGGGTGCGCTGGCGCTCGGTGGGCGCGGGCAGCGCGGCGACCCGGGCGATGCGCGGGTTCAGAAACTCCGTCACCCGCTTGATCGCGCCGCCCTTGCCGGCCGCGTCGCGCCCCTCGAACACCACCACCAGCCGGGCGCCCTCGGCGCGCACCCACTCCTGGAGCTTCACCAGCTCGTGCTGGAGCCGCAGCAGTTCCTGCTCGTAGGGCTTCCTCGCCAGGCGCTCGCCAGGGCCGGTCCGTCCGTCCGGGGCGCTCTGTTCGCGCTGGGCCTTCGCTGCCACCCGGGTGCCTCCGTTCGGTGGGGTGCTGATGACCCTTCACCGTACGTCCTGGAACGTCTTCCCGCAGGTCGGGGGGACCGGCCGGGCAGCGGCCGCCCCCTGAACCGCCGCTGCCCGGCTCCCCCGCGGGCCGGTCCGAGGACCGAGCGACCAACCATGACCCAGACCTGCCGGACGGGTCCAATTTCCGGTTCCATAACCTGGGGGCATGGATGTCGACACCCGCCTGCTGCGCAGTTTCGCCGCGGTCTGCGAGGAGGGTCAGCTGACCGCGGCGGCGGCCCGGCTATTCGTCTCCCAGCCGACGCTGACCAAACAGATCCGCCAGCTGGAGAGCCTGCTCGGGGTGGAGCTGTTCGAACGGTCGCGGCGCGGCATGGCCCCGACGCGGGCCGGCTGGGCGCTGGCCGCGCACGCCGGGTCGCTGCTGACGGGCTGGGAGGAGGCGCTGCGCGCCACCCGGTCGGCCGCGGCGGACCAGGGCTCGACGCTGCGGGTGGGATTCGAGGGCGGCATCATCAACCTGATGTCCCGGCGCACGGTGACGGACTTCGCCCGCAGGATGCCGGGCTGGCAGGTGGAGCTGCGGCAGAACAACTGGTTCGACCCGACCTCGGGCCTGGCCTCCGGCGAGATCGACCTGACGCTCTGGCACGCCCCGCCGTCGCTCTCCGAACGGTACGGGGTGGCCGTGCTGGGCGAGGAGGCGCGCTGCGCGGCGCTGCCGGCCGGGCACCGGCTGGCCACCCGTGCGGTGATCGACTTCGAGGAGCTGCTCGACGAGCCCTTCGTGGCGATCCCGCACGAGGCCGGGCACTGGCGCGACTACTGGCTGGCGGTCCGGGAGCGGGGCGGGCGACCTGTGCGGATCGGCGCGGTGGCGCACAACACCGACGAGTGGCTGGCCGCGGTGGTGTGCGGTCAGGGCGTCGGTTTCGCCCCGGAGACGATGAGTCGGCTGGCAGCGCGTGAGGATGTCGCGTACCGGCCGGTGCGGGGGTTGAGCCCGAGCCAGGTCGGGCTGTACTGGCCGAAGGACCGGAAGCCGACGCCCGCCATGACCGCGTTCGTGCGCAGTTGCCGCGCCACGATAGGTCTCGGAGGTAAGCCGGCTCGCTCGGCCTGGACGGCCCCGTCGGGCTAGGGGCCGGCCGTCGGGCTGGGGGCTAGACGGCCTCGAAGGGCTCGGGGTAGTGGCACAGGCCCCGCGGGGAGCCGTCGTACGCGGGCAGCGCGAGCGCCTGGAAGTACTCCCCGGGCACCTCGAACGGACCGCTCACCTCGTGCCGTTGGGCCGGGATGAAGCCGAATCGGCCGTAGTAGTCGGGATCGCCGAGCACGACGACGAGCTTCTCGCCGGCCTCCTCGGCGGCCGTCAGCGCGGCCCTGACCACCAGCTCGCCGACGCCTTTGCGCTGCCACTCGGGAGCCACGGCGACCGGCGCGAGCGCCAGCCCCCGGCCCTCGCCGACCCGCAGCCGGGTGAGCAGCGCGTGGCCGACCACCAGCCCGGAGTCGTCGACCGCGACCACCGACAGGTCGGGCAGCCAGGCCGGGTCGCGGCGCAGTGCGTCGACCAGGTCTGCCTCGTCGGGGCCGGGGAAGGCGGCCATGTGAACACGTCTGGTGGCGGGCGCGTCCTCGGGACACTCGATCCTGGTACTGACCTTCACAGGGGAACCCTCTCTTTGTCGCACACCGTTGTGGACCGGCCCCGGACAGCGGAAAACCGTCCGGGGCCGTGAAAGGTTAGCCGATGTCGGCCGACGGGGTGTCAGGCCTTGGGCTGGCCCTCCGACTTGCCGTCCTCGCGGGCCTTCGGCTGGGCGTCGACGCCGGCCTCGCGCCGCTGCGCCGGGGTGATCGGGGTGGGGGCACCGGTCAGCGGGTCGCCGCCGGTGGACGTCTTCGGGAACGCGATGACGTCCCGGATGGTGTCGTACCCACCGAGCAGGGTGACGATCCGGTCCAGGCCGAAGGCGACGCCACCGTGCGGCGGCGGGCCGTAGTTGAAGGCGTCCAGCAGGAAGCCGAACTGCGAGGCCGCCTCCTCCTCGGAGAGGCCGATCGCGTCGAACGCCCGCTTCTGCACGTCCCGCTGGTGGATACGGATCGAACCGCCGCCCAGCTCCGAGCCGTTGAGCACCAGGTCGTAGGCGTTGGACAGGGCGTTGCCCGGGTCGGTGTCGAAGGTGGCCAGCGACTCCGCGGTGGGGGCGGTGAAGGGGTGGTGCACGGCGTGCCAGCCCTGGAAGGCGCCCTTGTCGTCCTCGATCGGCTCGAACATCGGGAAGTCGACGACCCAGAGGAAGGCCCACTGGGACTCGTCGATCAGCTCGCAGCGGCGGCCGATCTCCAGACGGGCGGCGCCGAGCAGCTCCTGGGAGGGGCGCTCCTTGCCGGCCGCGAAGAAGATCGCGTCGCCGTTCTTGGCGCCGGCGGCGGCGGCCAGGCCGGCCAGGTGCTCCTCGGAGAGGTTCTTGGCGACCGGGCCGCGCAGCTCGCCGGTCTCGGCGTCGATCAGCACGTAGGCGAGGCCGCGGGCGCCGCGCGCCTTGGCCCAGTCCTGCCAGGCGTCGAGCTGCTTGCGCGGCTGCGAGGCACCGCCGGGCATGACCACGGCGCCGACGTACGGGGCCTGGAAGACCCGGAAGTCGGTGCCCTGGAAGTACCCGGTGAGGTCGGTGAGCTCCTGGCCGAAGCGGACGTCCGGCTTGTCCGAGCCGTAGCGGCCCATGGCGTCGGCGTAGGTCATCCGCGGCAGCGGGTTCGGGATCTCGTAGCCGTGGACCTCGCGCCAGACGGCGCCGATGATCTTCTCGCCGAGGGCCAGGATGTCCTCCTGGTCGACGAAGGAGGCCTCGATGTCCAGCTGGGTGAACTCCGGCTGGCGGTCGGCGCGGAAGTCCTCGTCGCGGAAGCAGCGGGCGATCTGGTAGTAGCGCTCCATGCCGGCCACCATCAGCAGCTGCTTGAACAGCTGGGGCGACTGCGGCAGGGCGTACCAGTGGCCGGGCTGCAGGCGGACCGGGACGAGGAAGTCGCGGGCGCCCTCGGGGGTGGAGCGGGTGAGGTACGGCGTCTCGATGTCGAGGTAGTCGTTCTCCTCCATCACCCGGCGGATGATGTTGTTGACCTTGGAGCGCAGGCGCAGGCCCTTGGCCGGGCCCTCGCGGCGCAGGTCGAGGTAGCGGTAGCGGAGGCGCACCTCCTCGTTGACCGTGCCGGGCTCGTACTCGGCGACCGGGAACGGCAGCGGCGCGGCCTCGGAGAGGACCTCGATCCCGCTGACGACGACCTCGACGGCGCCGGTCGGGATGTCCGGGTTCTCGTTGCCCTCGGGCCGCACCCGGACGTCGCCGACCACCTTGACGCAGTACTCGGCCCGCAGGCCGTGCACCGAGTCGAGGTCGCGGACCACGATCTGCACGGTGCCGGAGGCGTCGCGCAGGTCGATGAAGGCCACGCCGCCGTGGTCGCGGCGGCGGGCGACCCAGCCGGCCAGGGTGACGGTGGTGCCTGCGTGCTCCGGGCGGAGCGTGCCCGCGTCGTGCGTGCGGATCACAGCTGCTTCTCCTTCAGGGTGGTGACGAGTGCGTCGAGGGCGACGGGGTTCTGCTCGCCGGTGGTGAGGTCCTTGAGCTGGACGACGCCCTCGGCGAGGTCGCGCTCCCCCGCGACGAGGGCGAAGCGGGCGCCGGAACGGTCGGCGGACTTCATGGCGTTCTTGATGCTCTTGACGCCGAAGGCGAGGTCGGTGGCGACGCCGGCCCGGCGCAGCTCGATCACCTTGGCGAACAGGACGTTCTTGGCCTCCTCGCCGAGCGCGACGGCGTACACGGAGGTGGCGGCCGGCAGGTCGAGGGTGACGCCCTCGGCCTCCAGGGCCAGGAAGGTGCGGTCCACGCCGAGCGCCCAGCCGACCGAGGGCAGCGCCGGGCCGCCGATCATCTCGGACAGGCCGTCGTAGCGGCCGCCTCCGCCGATCGCGGACTGGGCGCCGAGGCCGTTGTGCACGAACTCGAAGGTGGTCCGGGTGTAGTAGTCCAGGCCGCGGACCAGCTTGGGGTCGTCGACGAAGGCGACGCCGTTCGCGGTCAGCAGCTCGCGGACCTTCTCGTCGTAGGCCTTGCAGTCCTCGCAGAGGTAGTCGCGCAGCATCGGGGCGCCGCCGAGCTGGGCCTGCACGTCCGCGCGCTTGTCATCCAGCACCCGCAGCGGGTTGATCTCGGCGCGGCGGCGGGTGTCCTCGTCGAGGTCCAGGCCGGCCAGGAACTCGACCAGGGCGGCGCGGTAGACCGGGCGGCACTGCTTGTCGCCGAGGCTGTTGAGCAGCAGGCGGTAGTCGCTCAGGCCGAGCGTGCGGAAGGCGTCGTCGGCCAGGATGATCAGCTCGGCGTCCAGCGCCGGGTCCTCGGCGCCGATCGCCTCCGCGCCGACCTGCGAGAACTGGCGGTAGCGGCCCTTCTGCGCCCGCTCGTAGCGGTAGTAGGAGCCGGAGTACCAGAGCTTGACCGGCAGGTTGCCCTGCTTGTGCAGGTTGGCCTGGAGCGCGGCGCGCAGCACGGAGGCGGTGCCCTCGGGGCGCAGCGCGAGCTCGTCGCCGCCCTTGGTGGTGAGGGTGTACATCTCCTTGCTGACGATGTCCGTCGACTCGCCGACGCCGCGGGAGAACAGCTTGACGTCCTCGAAGACCGGGGTCTCGATGTACCCGTAACCGGCCCGGCGGGCCGGGGCGGCGATCGCCTCGCGGACCGCCAGGAAGGTCGCCGAGCTGGGCGGCAGCAGGTCGTAGGTGCCCTTGGGGGCGGTGAAGGTGCTCAACTTCTCTTCCGTCACATTCCTCGTCGCGGGAAAGCCGGGGCGCCGGCCGCCCCCGCTGCCTGCCGGAGGTAGGGGTTGGTGGCGCGCTCGCGGCCGATGGTGGTCTGTCCGCCGTGGCCGGAGAGGACCACGGTGGCGTCGTCGAGGGGCAGGCACACCCGGGCCAGCGAGCGCAGGATCGCCTCGCCGTCCCCGCCCGGGAGGTCGGTTCGCCCTATGGAGCCGGCGAAGAGCAGGTCGCCCGAGAAGAGCACCGGGGGAAGGTCCTCGGCGCCGGGCGTCCGGAACGTCACCGACCCCTTGGTATGGCCGGGGGCGTGGTCGACGGTGAGGGACAGGCCGGCCAGTTCCAGCACGCTGCCGTCGGTGAGCTCGCGCACGTCGTCGGGCTCGCCGACGGTCAGCTCGCCCATCAGCTGGGTGCCCAGGGAGCGGCCGAGCGCCTTCTCCGGGTCGCTCATCATGTAGCGGTCCTCGGGGTGGATCCAGGCCGGCACGCCCTTGGCGCCGCAGACCGGGACCACGGAGGCGACGTGGTCGATGTGGCCGTGGGTGAGCAGCACCGCGACCGGCTTGAGCCGGTGCTCGCGGACCAGTTCGTCGACGCCGGCGGCGGCCTGGTGGCCCGGATCGACGATGACGCACTCCTCGCCCGGCCCCGGCGCGACCAGGTAGCAGTTGGTGCCCCAGGCTCCAGCGGGGAATCCGGCGATGAACACGCGCGTCCTTCGGTGTCGGTCTTCGGGGTCTTCGGCGTTCCTCGCCGTGGCGGCTACGGCTGCGGCTACGAACTGTGATGTAGGGGCAGCCTACCGGCGGTGCGGGCCCGGTTGCGAACCAGATCGGCGTGACAGGTTCACTTCGAGCTGAACGGTTCACCCCGTTCTTACGGTCGCGGTCCCTACACTTGGCCGCCGATGAGTGCGATGATCCGCATCGGCGTCGCACACAGACGAAGCCCCCACATCCGCGATCAGCACATCCGTAGGAGACAGAGCCGGTGGTCAGCAGCGAACAGCGGCGGCGGCAGCTCGCCCGGGACAAGTACGAGCGCCAGCAGGAGCGCCGGCTCGCCGCGGCGGCCGCGCGCAAGCGGCGCAACACGATCCTCGGCGCGTCACTCGCCGTGGTCGTGCTGGCGGGTGGTGGCACCCTCTTCGCGACCGGCGCGTTCGACTCGGACGACAAGAAGAAGGACGGCGCCACCGCGCAGGCCGCGCCGACCCCGACCGAGCCCAGCGTGCCGACCCGCAAGCCGGTCGAGGGCTGCGGGGAGCCGGCGCCGGGCACCCCGAACGGCAAGCAGTGGCAGGCCGAGCCGGCCATGACCGTCGACACCAAGGCCACGTACAACGTGACCCTGGACACCAACTGCGGCAAGGTGACGCTGGCGCTGGACGCCGCCAAGGCGCCGCACACGGTGAACTCCTTCGCCTTCCTGGCCGGCGAGCAGTACTTCGACCACACCAAGTGCCACCGGCTCACCACCGGCGGCATCTTCGTGCTGCAGTGCGGCGACCCAACCGCCAGTGCCACCGTTCCGGGCGGCGCCGGAGGCCCCGGCTACAAGTTCGCCGACGAGAACCTCACCGGCGCCAAGTACCCGGCCGGCACCGTGGCGATGGCCAACGCCGGCCCGGGCACCAACGGCAGCCAGTTCTTCCTGGTCTACAAGGACACCGAGCTGTCGCCGAACTACACCCCGTTCGGCACGATCACCGGCGGTCTGGACGTGCTCCAGAAGATCGCCGCCGCGGGCACCCTGGAGGGTGGCGGGGACGGCCACCCGATGGCCGACGTCACCCTCAACTCGGTGACCGCCGCCAAGGGTTGACCCGCTCCGGGGCAGTCCGGGGGCGCCGTCGCGGCACCCCCGGGCCGCCCCGGACCGAAATCGCCCGGCCCGGATGCGGACAGCACCGGGCCTGGTCGCCTATGTTGGCGTTGTATAGGGTGCCCAGACCCGCCGGCCGTCACCCTCGGCAGCAGAAGAACACGGCGGACGGGGACGGCGGACTCATCGGTCCGCCGCACATCAACTGTGGACGACGGACGCGTACCGCCCCGGCGCGGGCGCGACGTCATGTGGAGGACGCGCTATGAGCAGCGACCCGTGGGGCCGTGTCGACGAGCAGGGCACGGTCTACGTCAGGACCGCGGACGGCGAACGCGTCGTCGGCTCCTGGCAGGCCGGCTCGCCCGAGGAGGCGCTCGCCTACTTCGAGCGCAAGTACCAGGGCATCGAGGTGGAGATCGGCCTGCTGGAGAAGCGGGTGCGCACCACCGACCTGGCCGCCAAGGACGCCCAGGCCGCCCTGGAGCACCTGCGCGAGCAGGTCACCGAGGCGCACGCGGTGGGCGACCTGGCGGCACTGGCCCAGCGGCTGGACACGCTCGCCGGCGAGATCGAGAGCCGTCGCGAGCAGCGCAAGGTCGCCCGGGCCAAGGCCCAGGACGAGACCCGCACCGCCAAGGAGGCGCTGGTCGCGGAGGCCGAGCAGCTCGCCGAGTCCACCCAGTGGCGGGAGGCCGGCGACCGGCTGCGCGCCCTGGTGGACACCTGGAAGGGCCTGCCCCGGCTGGACCGCAAGAGCGACGACGAGCTGTGGCACCGCTTCTCGCACGCCCGCTCGGTCTTCTCCAAGCACCGCAAGTCGCACTTCGCGGCGCTGGACGCCGAGCGCGAGCAGGCCCGGCTCACCAAGGAGCAGCTGGTCGCCGAGGCCGAGGCGCTCTCCTCGTCGACCGAGTGGGGCGACACCGCGGCCGGCTACCGCGACCTGATGGCGCGCTGGAAGGCCGCCGGCCGCGCCCAGCGCGACGTCGAGGACGAGCTGTGGGCGCGGTTCCGCGGCGCCCAGGACGTCTTCTTCCAGGCGCGCAGCGCGGTGTTCAGCGAGCGTGACGCCGAGCAGGTCGCCAACCAGAAGCTCAAGGAGGCGCTGGCGGCCGAGGCCGAGACGATCCTGCCGATCACCGACCTCAAGGCGGCCAAGGCGGCGCTGCGCGAGGTCAACGAGCGCTGGGAGGCGATCGGCCACGTGCCGCGCGACGTCCGCCCGAAGCTGGACGGCCGGCTGAACGCGGTCGAGCGCGCCATCCGCGAGGCCGAGGACGCCGAGTGGAAGCGCTCCAACCCGGAGGCCAAGGCCCGCGCGGCCGGCATGGCCGGCCTGTTCCAGGCCAAGGCGGACAAGCTGCGCACCGACCTGGACAAGGCCCGCGCGGCCGGCAACGCCGCCAAGGCGGCCAAGCTGGAGTCGGAGCTGGCCGGCGTCCAGGAGCTGCTGGAGCAGGTGCACCGAGGCCAGGAGGAGTTCAGCGGCTGATCCGGCCGCGGACACCACGCGAAGGGCCCCCGGGGAGCGCTCCCCGGGGGCCCTTCGCGTCGCACGGCCGTGTGCGGCTCGTGCGGCTCGGCTACTTGCGGGCCGAGGTGACGCGGTAGACGTCGTAGACGCCCTCGACGCCGCGGACCGCCTTGAGGACGTGGCCCAGGTGCTTGGGGTCGCCCATCTCGAAGGTGAAGCGGCTCATCGCCACCCGGTCGCGGGAGGTCTGCACCGCCGCCGACAGGATGTTGACGTGCTGGTCGGACAGCACCCGGGTGACGTCCGAGAGCAGCCGGGAGCGGTCCAGCGCCTCGACCTGGATGGCCACCAGGAAGACCGACGACTGGGTGGCCGCCCAGTCGACCTCGATCATCCGCTCGGGCTGCTGGCTGAGCGCGTCGACGTTGACGCAGTCGGCGCGGTGCACCGAGACGCCGTTGCCGCGGGTGACGAAGCCGACGATGGCATCGCCCGGCACCGGGGTGCAGCAGCGCGACAGCTTGACCCAGACGTCCTCGACGCCCTTGACGATCACACCCGGGTCGCCCTTGGCCCGGCGGCGCACCGCGCGCCGGTTGTCGTGGGTCGGGGTGGCCGTCTCGGCGAGGTCCTCGGTGGCGCCCTCCTCGCCGCCGAGCGCCTGCACCAGCTTCTGGACGATGCTCTGCGCGGTGACGTGGCCCTCGCCGATCGCCGCGTACAGCGAGGAGATGTCCGGGTAGCGCATCTCGTGGGCGAGGGTGACCAGCGAGTCGCCGGTGAGGATCCGCTGGATCGGCAGGCCCTGCTTGCGCATCGCGCGGGCGATGGCCTCCTTGCCCTGCTCGATCGCCTCCTCGCGGCGCTCCTTGGAGAACCAGGCGCGGATCTTGTTGCGGGCGCGCGGGGACTTGACGAAGCCCAGCCAGTCCCGGGACGGCCCGGCGTTCTCCGCCTTGGAGGTGAACACCTCGACGGTGTCGCCGTTCTCCAGGGTCGACTCCAGCGGCACCAGCCGCCCGTTCACCCGGGCCCCGATGGTGCGGTAGCCGACCTCGGTGTGCACCGCGAACGCGAAGTCCACCGGGGTGGCCCCGGCCGGCAGGGCTATGACGTCGCCCTTGGGGGTGAAGACGAAGACCTCGTTGCTGGCCAGGTCGAAGCGGAGCGACTCCAGGAACTCGCTGGGGTCGGCGGTCTCCTTCTGCCAGTCCAGCAGCTGCCGCAGCCAGGCCATCTCGTTGACGGCGCCGGCCTTGTCGTCCTTGCGGGTCTGGGTCGGGGTGTCGGTGCGCACCTTGGACGCGCCGGCCACCGCGCGCTGCTTGTACTTCCAGTGCGCGGCGATGCCGTACTCGGCGCGGCGGTGCATGTCGAAGGTGCGGATCTGCAGCTCGACGGGCTTGCCCCCGGGACCGATCACCGTGGTGTGCAGCGACTGGTACATGTTGAACTTGGGCATCGCGATGTAGTCCTTGAACCGCCCCGGCACCGGGTTCCACCGCGCGTGGATGGTGCCCAGCGCCGCGTAGCAGTCGCGGACGGTGTCGACCAGGACCCGGATGCCCACCAGGTCGTAGATCTCGGCGAAGTCCCGGCCCCGGACGATCATCTTCTGGTAGACCGAGTAGTAGTGCTTCGGCCGGCCGGTGACGGAGGCGGTGATCCGGGCGCCCCGCAGGTCCCCCTGGACCTGGTCGATGACGGTCGCCAGGTACTCGTCCCGCTTGGGGGCGCGCTCGGCGACCAGCCGGACGATCTCGTCGTACATCTTGGGGTAGAGGATCGCGAAGGCGAGGTCCTCCAGCTCCCACTTGATGGTGTTCATGCCCAGCCGGTGCGCCAGCGGGGCGTAGATCTCCAGGGTCTCGCGGGCCTTCTTCTCCTGCTTCTCCCGCTTGAGGTAGCGCATGGTGCGCATGTTGTGCAGGCGGTCGGCCAGCTTGATCACCAGGACCCGGGGGTCCTTGGCCATCGCGACGACCATCTTGCGCACCGTCTCGGCCTGGGCGGCCTCGCCGAACTTGACCCGGTCCAGCTTGGTGACGCCGTCCACCAGCAGGGCCACCGAGTCGCCGAAGTCCTTGCGCAGGGTCTCCAGGCCGTAGTCGGTGTCCTCGACGGTGTCGTGCAGCAGCCCGGCCATCAGGGTCGGGGCGTCCATGCCGAGCTCGGCCAGGATGGTCGCGACCGCCAGCGGGTGGGTGATGTACGGGTCGCCGCTCTTGCGCTTCTGCCCGCGGTGCCACTTCTCGGCGACCGCGTACGCCTTCTCGATGTCGCGCAGCAGCGCCGGGTCGGCCTTGGGGTCGTTGGCCCGGATGGAGCGGAAGAGCGGCTCCAGCACGGGGTTGAGCACGCTGGAGCGCTGGCCGCCGAGGCGGGCGAGGCGGGCCCGCATGCCGCCGGCGGAGGCGGCCCGGCCGACCGGGGCGGACGGGCGGGACGGGGTCGGCGCCGGGCGTGCCGGGGTGGCCCCCGAGGCCGTGGGCCGGTTCTCGGGGGCGGCCGCAGCCGCCGTGGGCACAACCTCGTCGGGCAAGGACACTCCTCAGGGCGCTCGGCCTGCCCCCCGCGGGCGCCGCACGGCTCGCGCAACCGGGAGGGGATGAATCTTCATGGTACCGAGCCCGGCGTCAGGACGTTCGGTCGGCCGGGCCCGCACACGCGGCGGACACACGCCTGACACAACGGCGGGCGGCGGCCGGAGCATTCCGACCGCCGCCCGCCGTTCGATGGGCCCTGCGGGACTTCAGACCGTGACCAGCGTCTCCAGCGGAGCACTGCCCAGGTGCGGCGCCAGCCGCTCGCGGCCGTCGAGGAAGCCCAGCTCCATCAGCACGACCACACCGGCCAGCTCGGCCCCGGCCTCCTTGACCAGGTCCAGCGAGGCACCGATGGTCCCGCCGGTGGCGAGCACGTCGTCCACCACCAGCACCCGCTCACCGGGCGCGAAGGCGTCGCACTGGACCTCCAGCGTCGCCGAGCCGTACTCCAGCTCGTAGGAGCGGCGGAACACCTCGCCGGGCAGCTTGCCCTGCTTGCGGATCGGCACGAAGCCGAGCCCGGCCGCGAAGGCCGCCGGCGCGGCCAGGACGAAACCGCGCGCCTCCAGGCCGACCACCTTGGTGGCCCCGAGCTCCGCGGCCCGGCCGGCGAGCGCCCGGGTGAGCGCGCCGAAGGCCTCGGCGTCGGCGAGCAGCGGCGCGATGTCCTTGAACAGCACGCCCGGCTTCGGGTAGTCCTGGACGTCCCGGATCCGGCTGGTGAGCAGCTCGGCCAGGGGGGTGTCGGCGGTGGTCACGAAGGGTCCTTACGGTCGGCGGCGGTCAGCGCTTGGTGGACGGACGGCCCTTGGCACGCGTGGTGCCGGCCGGGCGCCCGCGCTGACCGACCATACCCGCCGGCAGGTCCTCGTCGGCGATCTCCTCGGCCTCGCCCGCCTCGCCGGCCTCCTTGGCCACGGCGGCCTTGGCGTCGGCGGCGCGGCGCTGGGCGACCCGCTTGGCCAGGGCCTTCATCTCCGGCGCCTCCTCCTTGAGCTGCGCGAGCAGCGGGGTGGCGACGCAGATCGACGAGTAGGCACCGGCGGCCAGACCGATGAACAGCGCCAGCGAGATGTCGTTCAGGGTGCCGGCGCCCAGCAGACCGCCGCCGATGAACAGCAGCGCCGCCACCGGGAGCAGCGCGACCACGGTGGTGTTGAGCGAGCGGACCAGGGTCTGGTTGAGGCCCGCGTTGGCCGCGTCGCTGTAGGTGAGCTTGTTCTGCTTGGTGATCCCCTTGGTGTTCTCCTTCACGGTGTCGAAGACGACGACCGTGTCGTAGAGGGAGTAACCGAGGATGGTCAGGAAGCCGATCACGGTGCCCGGGGTGACCTCGAAGCCCACCAGGGCGTAGACGCCGATGGTGATCAGGAGGTCGTGGATGAGGGCGACCAGGGCGGCCACCGCCATCCGCCACTCGAAGGCGATCGCCAGGTAGATCGTCACCAGGATCATGAAGATGACCAGGCCGGTGAGCGCCTTGTTGGAGATCTGCTCACCCCAGCTGGGGCCGATCACCTGGGCCTCGATCTCGCCGACCGGGACGCCGAGCTCCTGCGAGAGCTTGCCGGTGACCTCGGCGGAGGTGGTCTTGTCCTCCGAGGAGACCTGGATGCGGATCTTGCCGTTGTCGGTCGACTGCACCAGCGGGTGCGAGGAGACGATCTTGTCGACCGCCTCCTGGGTCTGCGACACCGTCAGGCCCGGCTTGGTCACGGTGTAGACCGAGCCGCCCTTGAACTCGATGCCCAGGTGCAGGCCCATCGCCAGGCCGATCCCGGCGACCAGGACGATCACCGCGGAGATGCTGTACCAGAGCTTGCGCCGGCCGACGAAGTCGAAGCTGATTTCGCCCTGGTAGAGCTTGTGGCCCAGATTGGAGAAGCGCGACACGGTGTCAGGCCCCCTTCACGGCGGCGGAGGACGAGGGGGAACGACGGCGGGTGCTGCGCAGCGGCGGGCGGGCGCCCAGCCGCTTCGGGTCCAGGCCGGACCACGGGTGACCCTCGGAGAAGAACTTCCGGCGGGCCAGCAGCGTGATCAGCGGCTTGGTGAACAGGAAGATGACGACGACGTCGAGCGCCGTGGTCAGGCCCAGCGTGAACGCGAAGCCCTGCACCTTGCCGACCGAGACCAGGTAGAGCACGGCGGCACAGAGGAAGGAGACGAAGTCCGACACCAGGATGGTGCGCCGGGCGCGCGGCCAGGCCCGCTGGACCGCCGGGCGCAGCGAGGCGCCCTCGCGGACCTCGTCGCGGATGCGCTCGAAGTACACGATGAAGGAGTCGGCGGTGATACCGATCGCGACGATGGCGCCGCAGACCGCCGGCAGGTTCAGCGCGAAGCCGATCCCCGCGCCGAGCAGGCTCATGATCGAGTAGGTCAGCGCCGCCGAGACGAGCAGACCGGCGATCGAGATCAGGCCCAGGCCCCGGTAGTAGAGCAGCGAGTAGGCGACCACCAGGATCATGCCGATCAGACCGGCGATCAGACCGGCCTTCAGCTGGTCACCGCCGAGCTGCGGGGAGACGGTGGTGACGTCGCTGGTGGTGAACTCCAGCGGCAGGGCGCCGAAGCTCAGCACGTTGGCCAGGCTCTGCGCCTCGGTCTGGCTGAAGTTGCCGGAGATCACGGCCGAGCCGCCGGGGATGGCGCTGCGCACGTACGGGTGGGAGACGACCTGGCCGTCCAGCACGATGGCGAACTGGTTGGTGGGGTCGGGCTGGGTGGCGAGCTGACCGGTGACGGCGGTGAACGCGTCGGTGCCCTTGCCGTTGAACTGCAGCTGGACCTGCCAGCCGCCGCCCTGCTGGGTGTCGATGGTGGCCTGCGCCTTGGAGACGTCCGCCCCCATGACCGCGACCGGGCCCAGCGCCAGCTTGTAGTAGGCGCCGTTCTCGTCCTTCTGCGTGCAGGCGACGGTCGGCGCGCCCTCGGCGCTCTGGTAGTTCTTGTTCCGCTGCTCCGGCTTGGTGCAGTCCAGCGAGCCGAACTGGGCGGCCAGCTCCGGCGGGACGGTGCCCGAGGTCATCGCCGCGGAGAGGTCCGGCGTGGCCGCCGGGTCGGTCGCGGCGGCGCTCGGGGCGGCGGGGGTGCCGGCGGTGGTGGCCGCGGGGGTGGTCGGGTTGTCGGCCGCGAGGGCCTCACCGGCCGGGCGGCCCTGCTTGGTGGCGCTCGCACTCGGCGTACCGGTCGCGGCGGCGCTCGGGGTGCCGGTGGCGGCCGCGGTCCCGCTCGGGGTGGCGGCGGCGCTCGGGGTGCCGCTCGCGCCCGCGGACGGGGTCGCGGTCGGCGCCGGGGCCTGGATTCCACTGGGGGCCAGGGCCAGGACCGGGCGGAAGTAGAGCTTCGCGGTGGTGCCGACCTGGTCGGCGGCGCTCTGCTTGTCACCGCCCTTGGGGATGTTCACGATGATGTTGCGGTCGCCCTGGGTCTGGACCTCCGCCTCGGAGACGCCCATACCGTTGACGCGCTGCTCGATGATCCCGGTGGCGATGTCCATGTTGGACTTGTTGATCGCCTTGGGGTCGGTCGACTTCGCGCTCAGCGTGATGCTGGTACCGCCGGCGAGGTCGATACCGAGCCGGGGCTTGGTGTTGCCCGTCCCGAACATGAGGGCGACCAGTCCGACGGTGACGACCAGGATGAGGGCCAGCGCCCGCCCTGGGTAACCGTCGCGCGGGCGCGACTTGGGTGTTGCCACCTTGCTCGTTTCTCCCTGTCCATGCCACTTCCCCCCACCGACCCCCGCCCAGCACGCGGCCGGGCGGGGTAATGGCGGAACTGCGGCCCTGAGTCCTGTGGGCTCGCGGCACAACGCCGCGCAGCCGGGCGGGTGCCCGACCGTACTACTTGCTCGCGGGAGCCCCGCCCTCGGCCTCGGCCTTCGCGTCGCCCTTGTCGGCGTCGTCCTTGCTGAACGACAGCGGCTTCGCGTCGGCCGACCCGGCCTCGACCTCGACGTCCTCGTCCGAGGCGTCGACCCCCTCGTCCTCGGCCGGGCGACCGTTGATGATCGCGTCGTACTCGGCGGGGTCCAGAACCGCCGCGATCGCGTTCTTGGTGAAGTGGGTGACCACGCCCGGCGCGATCTCCAGCTCGACGGTCTCCTCGTTGACCGCCTTCACCTGCGCGTACAGGCCGCCGATGGTCCGCACGCCCGCCCCCGGCTCGAGCGCCGTCTGCATCTGGGTCATCTGCGCCTGGCGCTTCTTCTGCGCCCGGAACATGAGCACGATGGCGAGGATCGGGAGGAGGAGGATGATGAGGTTCACTGCAGCCAGGGTCCTTTACGGGCCGCCGGCCGGCGGCCTGTGTGGTAATGGTCGTCCCGTCGGGTGAGAGGGGCGGTCCGGCGGAGTCTAGGCGACCCCGAACTGATCGGACAACGCCAAGCATCGCATCATGCCGCCGAAAGTGGCGACCCTCCGCCTGCACAGTTTCCCCGGACTTCTTCCCCGACTTCCGCAGGCGCCCCGGGCAGCGGACGCACATGGTCCGCACACGCTCCGACATCACCCGTTCGGCCCTGACCGGGCGGCGCGTCGTCAGCCCTGGCCGGATCCGCCCTCCCCGTCCGGGGCGAACAGCTCCGGCTGGGGGGCCGCCGCGGCGCGTCCGGGCTGCGCCGGCGGGGTGAGCCCCAGGTGCCGCCAGGCCGCGGCGGTGGCGATCCGCCCGCGCGGGGTGCGGGCCAGCAGACCCTCGCGGACCAGGAACGGTTCGGCGACCTCCTCGACCGTCTCGGCCTCCTCCCCCACCGCGACCGCCAGGGTCGACAGCCCGACCGGGCCGCCGCCGAACAGCCGCAGCAGCGCGTCCAGCACCGCCCGGTCCAGCCGGTCCAGACCACGGGCGTCCACCTCGTAGACGTCCAGCGCCTGGCCCGCGATCGCGGGGGTGATCACGCCGTCGTGCCGCACCTGCGCGTAGTCGCGCACCCGGCGCAGCAGCCGGTTGGCGATGCGCGGCGTGCCACGGGAGCGGCCGGCGATCTCGGCGGCGCCGGCCGGGTCGATCTCCACGTCCAGCAGCGCGGCCGAGCGGTGCACCACCCGCTGCAGCTCGGCGGGCGCGTAGAACTCCATGTGCCCGGTGAAGCCGAAGCGGTCACGCAGCGGCGGCGGCAGCAGACCGGCCCGGGTGGTCGCGCCGACCAGGGTGAACGGCGGCAGCTCCAGCGGGATGGCGGTCGCGCCGGGCCCCTTGCCGACGATCACGTCGACCCGGAAGTCCTCCATCGCCATGTAGAGCATCTCCTCGGCGGGCCGGGACATCCGGTGGATCTCGTCGAGGAACAGCACCTCCCCCTCGGCGAGCGAGGAGAGGATCGCCGCGAGGTCGCCCGCGTGCTGGATCGCCGGCCCCGAGGTGATCCGGATCGGGGCGCCCAGCTCGGCCGCGATGATCATCGACAGGGTGGTCTTGCCGAGCCCGGGCGGGCCGCTGAGCAGCACGTGGTCGGGGGCCGCGCCGCGCTTGCGGGCCGCCTGCAGCACCAGCGACAGCTGCTCGCGCACCCGCTCCTGGCCGATGAACTCGTCCAGCAGCCGGGGGCGCAGCGCCGCCTCGACGGCCTGGTCCTCACCGTCGGCGGCGGCGGTCACCAGCCGGTCGGCGGGCTCGGAGTCGTACGGGCTCATCGGAGGCGGCTCCCACATCGGTGTCGTCGGCGTTGTCGGCGTCCTCGGTGTCGGCGGTGTCGACAAAAGGACAGGTCGTCAGATGGCTTCAGCGAGAACGGTTGAGTCCGCGCAGCGCCAGCCGCAGCAGCGCGCCGACGTCCGGCACCGGCTGCGCCTCGGCCTGCGGGGTGACGGCGGCGACCGCCTCGTCCGCCTCGCGCGGCGCGTAGCCGAGGCCGACCAGCGCGGAGTGCAGCTGCTCGCTCCACGGCGCCGGCCCGGTGGCGACCGGCTTCTGCGCGGGGACCGCGCCGTGCGGGGCGCCCAGCTTGTCCTTGTACTCCAGCAGCAGCTTGGCCGCCTTGGCCTTGCCGATGCCGGGCACCGCCACCAGCGCCTTCTCGTCGCCGTTCGCGACCGCGAGGCGCAGCGCGTCGGGGCTGTGCACACCGAGGATCGCCTGGGCGAGCTTGGGGCCGACGCCCGGCGCCGCCTGCAGGATCTCGAAGATCGCCCGCTCGTCGTCGTCCGCGAAGCCGAACAGGGTCAGCGAGTCCTCCCGGACCACCAACGAGGTCGCCAGCCGGGCCGGCTCCCCCAGCCGCAGACCGGCCATGGTGTTCGGGGTGCACTGCACGGCCATGCCGACCCCGCCGACCTCGACCACCGCGACGCCGCCGGACAGCGCCGCCACGGGTCCTTGCACGAAGGCGATCATCGGATGGTTCCTCTCGGGCCGTGCGGGGAGCTGGTACGGGCCGCCAGGATCGCGGCCTCCAGGCGGTTGGCGGCGCCGCCGCGCCAGATGTGGCAGATGGCCAGCGCCAGCGCGTCGGCGGCGTCGGCCGGTTTGGGGGGCGCGTCCAGCCGCAGCAGCCGCTGCACCATGGCCGTGACCTGCGCCTTGTCGGCCCGGCCCGAGCCGGTGACGGCGGCCTTGACCTCGCTGGGGGTGTGCAGGGTGACCGGTATGCCGCGCCGGGTCGCGCAGAGCATCGCCACCGCGCTGGCCTGCGCCGTGCCCATCACGGTGCGGACGTTGTGCTGGGCGAAGACCCGCTCGACGGCCACCAGGTCGGGCCGGTGCTCGTCCAGCCAGGCCTCGATACCCTGCTCGACCAACAGCAGCCGGTGCCCGATCTCCGCCTCGGCGGGGGTGCGCACCACACCGACGCCGGCCATCCGCAGCGGCCGGCCCGGCGCGCCCTCGACCACGCCGACGCCGCACCTGGTCAGCCCAGGGTCGACACCCAGCACCCGTACCAAGGCTCCCCCTCCCTCACGATCTCCTCCGACCTGCGAAGGCTACCCGCCACCACCGACAGCGCCCCGAACGACACCGGCCCGGCGGTCCTGGGGACCGCCGGGCCGGGAGGGGGCACGATCACTCGGCGTCGAGCTGCGCACCGACCTCGTCGCTGATGTCGAAGTTGGCGAAGACGTTCTGCACGTCGTCGCTGTCCTCGAGGGCGTCGATCAGCTTCAGGATCTTGCGGGCGCCGTCGACGTCCAGCTCGACCTGCATGCTCGGCAGGAAGTTGGCCTCGGCCGAGTCGTAGTCGACGCCGGCGTCCACCAGGGCGGTGCGGACGGCGACCATCCGGGAGGCCTCGGAGACGATCTCGAAGGAGTCGCCGAGGTCGTTGATCTCCTCGGGCTCCTGGTCCAGGACGACCTCGAAGAGCTTGTCCTCGTCCACGCCGTCCGCCTTGGGGACGATCACGACGCCCTTGCGGGTGAACAGGTAGGAGACCGAGCCCGGGTCGGCCATCGAGCCGCCGTTGCGGGTCATCGCCACGCGCACGTCGGAGGCGGCACGGTTGCGGTTGTCGGTGAGGCACTCGATGAGCACCGCGACACCGTTCGGGCCGTAGCCCTCGTACATGATGGTCTGGTAGTCGGCTCCGCCGGCCTCCAGGCCGCCACCGCGCTTGACGGCGCGGTTGATGTTGTCGATCGGGACCGAGCTCTTCTTCGCCTTCTGGATGGCGTCGTAGAGCGTCGGGTTGCCGGCCGGGTCGGGGCCGCCGGTGCGCGCCGCCACCTCGATGTTCTTGATCATCTTGGCGAAGAGCTTGCCGCGCTTGGCGTCGATCACGGCCTTCTTGTGCTTGGTGGTAGCCCACTTAGAGTGGCCGGACATCGCCAGCTCCTTTACGTCGCCAAAGGGAAATGAACAGATGAGATCTTACCGGTGCGGCCGCCGCCGGACCGCACACGGTCACGCACGCGCGGTCACGCGGCGGCGAGGCGCTCCTCGACCATGCGCACGAAGTAGGCGTGCACCCGGTGGTCGCCGGTGAGCTCCGGGTGGAACGAGGTGGCCAGCAGGTTGCCCTGGCGCACGGCCACGATCCGGCTCTCCGGGCCGTCGGCGGCCGGCAGCTCGGCCAGCACCTCGACGGCCGCGCCGACCGACTCCACCCAGGGGGCGCGGATGAACACGCCGTGCACCGGGGCGTCGTCCAGGCCGCGGAAGGCGATGCCGGACTCGAAGGACTCGTTCTGGCGGCCGAAGGCGTTGCGGCGCACCGTCATGTCGATGCCGCCAACCGTCTCCTGGTCCTCGCGCCCGTCCAGGATCTTGTCGGCCAGCATGATCATGCCGGCGCAGGTCCCGTACACCGGCATGCCGGCGGCGACCCGCTCGCGCAGCGGGTCCATCACGCCGAACAGCAGCGCCAGCTTGGACATCGTGGTGGACTCCCCGCCGGGGATCACCAGCGCGTCGACCTCGGCCAGCTCCTCCGCGCGACGGACCGGACGCGCCAGCGCGTCGGCCTCGGCCAGGGCGACCAGGTGCTCGCGGACATCACCCTGGAGGGCGAGGACGCCGATGACTGGAGTGGACACTTCTCGTACCTCTTGACTCTCGAACTCGACGACGCACGGCGGCCCGCCGCGCCGATGATCTCACCGCGCGGCGGGCCGTCCACAGCGCATTACCAGCCGCGGTTGGCGTACCGCTCGCTCTCCGGCAGGGTGTCGCAGTTGATGCCGACCATGGCCTCGCCCAGGTTGCGGGAGGCGTCGGCGATGATCTTCGGGTCGTCGAAGAAGGTGGTGGCCTTGACGATCGCGGCGGCGCGCTTGGCCGGGTCGCCCGACTTGAAGATGCCCGAGCCGACGAAGACGCCCTCGGCACCCAGCTGGCGCATCAGCGCGGCGTCGGCCGGGGTGGCCACACCACCGGCGGAGAACAGCACGACCGGCAGCTTGCCGAGCTCGGCGACCTCCTTGACCAGCTCGTACGGGGCGCGCAGCTCCTTGGCGGCGGCGAACAGCTCGTTGTGGTCCAGGGCGCGCAGGTGGCCGATCTCGTTCTTGATCTGGCGCAGGTGGCGGACCGCCTCGACGACGTTGCCGGTGCCGGCCTCGCCCTTGGAGCGGATCATGGCCGCGCCCTCGGCGATGCGGCGCAGCGCCTCGCCCAGGTTGGTGGCACCGCAGACGAAGGGGGTGGTGAAGGCCCACTTGTCGGAGTGGTTGACCTCGTCGGCCGGGGTCAGCACCTCGGACTCGTCGATGTAGTCGACACCCAGCGACTGCAGGACCTGGGCCTCGACGAAGTGGCCGATCCGGGACTTCGCCATGACCGGGATCGAGACCGCGCCGATGATCTCCTCGATCATGTTCGGGTCCGACATGCGCGCCACGCCGCCGTCCTTGCGGATGTCGGCCGGCACCCGCTCCAGGGCCATGACGGCCACAGCGCCGGCGTCCTCGGCGATCTTGGCCTGCTCGGCGTTGACCACGTCCATGATCACACCGCCCTTGAGCTGCTCGGCCATGCCGCGCTTCACCCGGGCGGTACCGATCTGCGGCTGGTCTGCGGTGGTGGGGGTGGTGGACACGTGAGACCTCACTCGAAGATGAACCAGTGCTATCGCCCTATGGTAGGCGGAAGAAACCGGCCCTCCATGCGCCACCAAGTCCAGCCGGTCCGGTGGGATACGACAAAGAGGCCGTATCCGGGGCAAGCCGCCACCGCAGGTGGAGCGGGTGCCACGGACAGGTGCCGCCAGGCACGGCCTAGGCCGGAGCACCCTCGGGAGTGAGCGCCACCGGCGGCGCGTCGTCCATCTCGAAGGCCATCGGGAACGGCGCCTTGCCCGCCAGCCGGAAGTACCGCACCAGCCGGTGCTCGCGCACCGCCCGCGCCGCCCGCACCGCGTCGTTGTGGAACCGCCGCGCCATCGGCACCCGCCGCACCGCCGCCGTCAGATCCCGCACCGCGTCCTCGCCGCCCGGCTCCGCCACCAGCGCCGCCACCTGCTCCGACTCCGCGAACACCGCCCGCAGCGCCAGGCTCAGCTGACTCTCCGCCACCTCGCGCTGCTCGTCCTCCGCCTGCCGCGCCGCGTGCGCCGCGTCCAGCAGCAGCAGCGACGCCGCCGGATCCAGCAGCGACGACGTCGCCAGCTCCATCGCCACCGACGCCCGGCGGACCAGCTGCGCGTCCAGCGCCGCACGGGCGGCGTCGATCCGGGCGTGCAGCCGGTCCAGCCTTCCGGCCGTCCAACTCAGGTACATGCCGAACAGCACCACGGCCACGCCGGCCCAGATCCAGGTAGTCACGGGGCGCTACGCTACCGGGTGCCCCCGGTTCACCCCTCGATCGCGGTGTTCCGGTACGCCTCGCGGTCGATGTCACGCACGTCCACCGCCAGGTGCAGCCGCTCCCCCGGCGCCGGCTTCACCCGCTCCGCCAGCAGCGCCAGCACCCCCTCGGTGAGCGCCGACTTCGCCTCCGGGCTGCGCCCCGGGAAGATCTGGAACTGGACGAACACCTGCGCCTCGGGGCGCTCGCCGAAGCCGACCACGACCTCCGGGTCGGTCGGCCGGAAGATCGTCTTGCAGCCCTCCGGCTGGGCGGCGATGGTCTCCACCGCCAGCCGGTTGATCGCCAGGCCCAGCTCACGGCGGTCGAAGGAAGCGGCCAGGCTCGGGGAGTAGTCGACGGAGATCTGCGGCATCGGGCCCTCCAGGGACACGGGGACTGCGGACGGTGGAACCGTCCGACCTTAACCGCGCCCGCCGCCCGTTCAGTCCCGGGCCAGCCCGAACCGGCCGCGCCGCCCGCTGCGCTCGTCCTCCACCACCGCGGCCTCCCCCGCCGTCACCGTCTCGTACACGGCCAGGATGTCCGCGCCCACCGTCGACCAGTCGAACCGCCGCACGTGCCGCGACGCCGCCTTGCGCAGCTCCTCCAGCCGCGCCGGATCCCCGAGCAGCCGCACCGCGGTGCGCGCCAGCGCGTCCGCGTCCTCCACCGGGAACAGCTCGCCCGCGTCCCCGCCGTCCAGCACCTGCTTGAACGCGTCCAGGTCGCTCGCCAGCACCGGCGCCCCCGCCGACATCGCCTCGACCAGGATGATCCCGAAGCTCTCGCCACCGGTGTTCGGCGCCACGTACAGGTCCACGCTGCGCAGCAGCCGGGCCTTGTCCCGGTCGCTCACCATGCCCAGGAACTCCACCTGCGCCCGGACCTCCGGCGCCAGCCCGGCGACCGCCTCCTCCTCGTCGCCCTTGCCCGCCACCAGCAGCCGCACCCCCGGCCGCTCCGCGAGGATCCGCGGCAGCGCCGCCAGCAGCGTCGGCAGCCCCTTGCGCGGCTCGTTGATCCGGCCGATGAAGCCGATCGTCCCCGGCCGCCCCTCGGCCGCGCCGCCGCTCCACCGCTCGTCCGGCTCCGCGCCGGCGAAGAAGCCCACGTCCACGCCGTTGGGGATCACCACCGCGTCCCCGCCCAGGTGCTCCACCAGGGTGCGCCGCGCGTACTCGCTCACCGCGATCCGCGCCCGCATCTTCTCCAGCCCCGGCTGCAGGATCGGCGAGGCCGCGATCATCGCCCGCGAGCGCGGGTTCGAGGTGTGGAAGGTGCCCACCATCGGCCCCGACGCCGACCACGCCGCCAGCATCGACAGGCTCGGCGAGGCCGGCTCGTGCACGTGCAGGATGTCGAACCGCCCCTCGTGCAGCCACCGCCGCACCCGGGCCGCCGACAGGATCCCGAAGCTCAGCCGCGCCACCGAGCCGTTGTACGGCACCGCCACCGCCCGCCCCGCCGACACCACGTACGGCGGCAGCGCCTCGTCGTCCTCGGCCGGCGCCAGCACCGACACCTCGTGGCCCAGGCCGATCAGGTGCTCGGCGAGGTCCCGGATGTGGAACTGCACGCCACCGGGGACGTCCCAGTCGTACGGGCAGACGATGCCGATCTTCACGGGTCTCCTCGAATCCTGCGGGCGGTGCGGGTACGGGTACGGACTGCGGTCGGGCGGACGGGCGCGCTCAGGCCCCCGACGCCTCGGCCGCCGGCTCCCCGGCCGACTCCGCCGCCGGACGGACGGCAGGCTCCCGAACGGCCGGACGGGCGCCGCCCGCGGCCCGGGACGCCCCCGCCTCCACCGTCTCACGGACCGGGAGGTCGGCCAGCCAGAAGCGCTGCAGCATGTGCCAGTCCTCCGGGTGCTCCCGGATCGCCGCCTCCCACACCCCGGCCATCGCCTGCGTCATCACCTGGGTCTTCTCCGCCCGGTCGCCCTGCGCCGGCACCACGACCTCCGGGTGCACCTGCGCCCGCATGGTCCGGCCCTCGTACCAGACCGACACCGGCAGCAGCGCCGCCCCGGTCCGCTGGCACAGCGCCGCCGGACCGGCCGGCATCCGCGTCGCCTCACCGAAGAACGACACCTCGATGCCCGCCTCCGAGAGGTCGCGGTCCCCCACCAGGCAGACCAGCTTCCCCGCCCGCAGCCGCCGCGCCAGCGTGCCCACCACGCTCACCGAGCCGCCGGTCAGCGCCAGCACCTCCATGCCCAGGCTCTCCCGGAACGCCACGAACCGGTCGAACAGCCGCTCCGGCTTCAACCGCTCCGCCACCGTCGTGAACGGGTACCCGCGGCTCGCCACCCAGGCGCCCGCCAGGTCCCAGTTGCCCATGTGCGGCAGCGCCGCCACCACGCCCCGGCCGGCGTCCAGCGCCTGCTGCACGTGCTCGAAGCCGTCCACCCGCACGTCGCGCAGCACCCGCCCGCGGCCCCACACCGGCAGCCGGAACGACTCCTGCCAGTACCGCATGTACGAGCGCATCCCGGCGCGCGACAGCTCCCGCAGCCGGGCCTCGTCCGCCTCCGGGCACACCCGCAGCAGATTCGCCTCCAGCTGCAGCACCCGCTTGCCGCGCCGCCGCCACGCGTAGTCCGCCAGCCGGTCGAACAGCGCCCGCGCCGCCGGCTCGGGCAGGTGCTTGAGCGCCCCCCAACCCGCCGCGTACGCCGTGTACACCAGTCGGTCCACCGCTCGGTCCTTCACCGCGACTCGGTCCTCCACCGCGGGCCCCCTCTCAGCTTCCGGCCGCCACGCGGTCCGCCTCGAACGCCTCACGGCGCACCTGCAGCATCCGCTGGAACACCGTCACCAGGCTGCCGACCGCCACCAGCCACAGCGCCACCGGCAGCAGCCACTCCACGTACGGCACCCCGAACGTGTGCAGACCCGCCACACCGGCCGCCACCAGACTGATCACCAGCCGCTCGGCCCGCTCCACCAGCCCCGACACGTCGCACGGCAGCCCCTGGCTCTCCGCCCGCGCCTTGGTGTACGACACCACCAGCCCGCTCGCCAGGCAGAACACCGCCACCGCGCACAGCAGGTCGTTGTCGCCCTTGCCCGCGTACCACATGGCCAGACCACCGAAGATCGCCGCGTCGGCGACCCGGTCCAGCGTCGAGTCCAGGAACGCCCCCCACTTCGTGGACCGCCCCAGCTGCCGCGCCATGTTCCCGTCCACCAGGTCCGAGAAGATGAACAGCGTGATCGTGATGGTGCCCCAGAAGAACTCCCCGCGCGGGAAGAACGCCAGCGCACCCGCCACCGAACCGGCCGTACCGACCAGCGTCACGGTGTCCGGGCTCACACCCAAACGGATGAGGAACGCGGCGAACGGGGTCAGGACACGTGTGAAGAAGGCACGCGCGTATTTGTTGAGCATGGCCTTCCCGACCGCTCCGATCTCCCTGGTACCCGCCTGCGGCCAGATGCGCGGCAGACGACCCGATGGATCAGCCCATCCGGCGCACCCATCGTAGCCACGCCCACCGACCTCCCCCGCGCACACACCGCCCCCGGATGCCGCTCGCGCGCCCCTCGGTGCCCCCGCCCCTAGACTTTCACCGACAGCCTCGGCGCGACGGGAGGAGACCCCGATGCCCGACCGCAGCAACGCCAGAGCCGGCCAGGCCCCCGCCGTCACCGGCCCGAGCGACCTGCGCAACGTCGTCCTCATCGGCTGCGCCGGCGTGGGCAAGACCACCCTCGCCGAATCCCTCGCCCACGCCGCCGGCGCCATCGGCCGCCCCGGACGGGTGACCGACGGCACCACCGTCTCCGACCACGAATCCATCGAGCACCAGCAGCAGCGCTCCGTGCAGCTCTCCGTGCTCCCCCTGGAGTGGCGCGGCACCAAGATCAACCTGATCGACCCGCCCGGCCACCCCGACTTCGCCGCCGACCTGCGCGCCGCCCTGCACGCCGCCGACGCCGCCGTCTTCGTCGTCTCCGCCACCGACCCCGTCACCGCCGCCACTCGCGCCCTCTGGCGCGAGTGCGCCGCCGAGAACATCCCGCGCGCCATCGCCGTCGCCAAACTCGACATCGCCCGCGGCAGCCTCGACGACATCCTCACGGCCTGCCACGACGCCTTCGGCCTCGGCCCCGACACCCTCCGGCCGCTCTTCCTGCCCGTCCACCACGACGGCCACCCCGACGGCAGCGTCGACCTCCTCACCGGCCACACCTACGGCCAGGCCGACCCCCTGCCCGACACCGCCCCCGCCCGCGAGAGCCTCGTCGAGGCCATCTCCGGCCAGGACGACACCCTCATGGAGCAGTACCTCACCGGCGGAACCCCCGACACCGACTCCCTCGAAGCCGGCATGCGCCGCGAAGTCCTCGCCTGCACCCTCCACCCCGCCGTCCCCACCAGCGAACACGGCCTCGGCGCCACCGAACTCCTCGACCTCATCACCACCACCTTCCCCACCCCCGCCGAACGCACCCGCCCCGCCCCCGACTGCGACCCCGAAGCACCCCTCGCCGCCCAGGTCGTCCGCGTCACCGGCGACGCCTACGTCGGCCGCATCAGCCTGCTGCGCCTCTACGCCGGCACCCTGCGCCCCGACACCCGCATCCGCCTCACCGGCCCCGACCACCCCGCCGAGCAGGACGGCGAGGAGCGCGTCACCGGCCTCACCAGCCCCTTCGGCAAACTCCAGCGACCCGTCCCGCACGCCGTCGCCGGCGACCTCGTCTGCGCCGCCAAACTCACCACCGCCCGCGCCGGCGACACCGTCCAGGAACCCGGCGGGCAACTCGAACTCGACACCTGGACCCTGCCCGAACCCCTCCTGCCCATCGCCGTCGAGGCCCACAGCAAGGCCGACGACGACAAGCTCTCCCAGGCCCTGTCCCGGCTCGCCGCCGAGGACCCCGCGCTACGCCTCGAACAGAACCCCGACACCCACCAGCTCGTCCTCTGGTGCACCGGGGAGGCCCATGCCGACGCCGTGCTCGACCGGCTGCGCAACCGTCACGGTGTCCACGTCGACACCGTCGAGCACAGGGTCGCCCTGCGCGAGACCTTCGGCACCGCCGCCGCCGGCCACGGGCGCCTCGTCAAACAGTCCGGCGGCCACGGCCAGTACGCCATCTGCGACCTGGAGGTCGAACCCCTCCCCGCCGGATCCGGCTTCGAGTTCCAGGAACACGTCGTCGGCGGCTCCGTCCCCAAGCACTTCATCCCCTCCGTCGAGAAGGGCGTCCGCGCCCAGCTCGCCAAGGGCGTCGCCACCGGCCACCCGCTCGTCGACATCCGGGTCACCCTCACCGACGGCAAGGCGCACTCCGTCGACTCCTCCGACGCCGCCTTCCAGAACGCCGCCGCCCTCGCCCTGCGCGACGCCGCCGAACACGCCGTCATCCGGCTCCTCGAACCCGTCGCCGCCGTCAGCGTCCTGCTGCCCGACGACTACCTCGGCGCCGTCCTCGGCGACCTCTCCGCCCGCCGCGGCCGCGTCCTGGGCACCGAGACCGGCGGCCCCGGCCTCACCCTGCTGCGCGCCGAGGTCCCCGAACTCGAACTCGCCCGCTACCCCGTCGACCTGCGCTCACTGACCCACGGCACCGCCGAGTTCACCCGCGCCCACCTGCGCCACGAACCCATGCCGGCCGCCCTCGCCGCCCGCTTCAACGGCCGGGAGGACTAGTCTCCGAGTCGCTGCGGCTCAGCGCCGCGGCAGCGCGCAGGCCGGCGTCCCGCCCGGCATCCGGTGCCGGTTCTTCGCCACCCAGCGGTACACCAGCGCCGCCACCGGCCGCACCGGCGCCAGCGCCAGCACCCCGCCCAGGTACGCCCACACCCCGCCCGAACGCATCAGCAGCCGCGCCACGGCCTGCGCCCCGCCGTACACCCGGCCCGCCGGCGTCACCCAGAGCACCTCGCGCTCCGCGCGCTCCCAGGACACCTCCGCGCGCCCCCCGGCCACCGCGTCCAGCCCCGCCAGGTCCGCGAACTGGAACGGCACCGCCTCCCAGCCCCCCGACGCCAGCGCCTGCCGCAGAAAGCGCTCCGCCCAGGTCACGCACGTCGTGCAGAACCCGCAGTCCCCGTCGAACACCAGCACCGGATCCGTCAGCCCACCACTCTCCATGCCGCCATCGTGCACCATCCCGTCCGACCGCCCGCGACCGGGCACCGGCCGGTGCGTCGAACGGTCGAAACGTGGGCATCATGCCCCACAGGTCCATCGTGGCCCGTTCGTGACGGCACTTCAGACGATCATGCCCGCGCCGGCACCCCGGCACGGTAACCTGCCGCAGGACAAAGGGGAGGAGGGGACGCCACCGTGACCACACTCGACATGACCCCGGGTGCGCAGATACCCCGGACCGACGCCGGCCCGCAGACCGCCGGCACCCAGGCGCTCTCCTCGGCCGCCTACCGCGACAGCAACCTGGAGGAGGGCGCCGGCAAACTCGACGGCGTCAGCGCGAAGAAGGGCCGCTTCGCCCTGTTCGCGCCCAACTTCGGCGAGGCCTTCAGCAAGGCGCTCATCTCGCGCGCCCTCGGCGGCGACCGCAAGCCCCTGGTGCCCTCCTTCGGGGTGGAAACCCGCCAGATCGTCGAGCACGCCCTCGCCGCCGAGGAGATCCGCCGCAACCGCGACCGGCAGCTGTCCACCGTCTCCGTCGTCACCGGCCTGCTCTGCCTGCCCGGCGCCCTGGTCTGGCTCGGCGCCTTCCAGCTGCGCGCCTGGCTCAAGCGCGACAACCCCAAGAACGCCGGCGCCTACGGGGCCGCCGTCCTGCTGCTGGCCGCCGCGCTCGCCGTGCTGCTCGCGATCAAGCCACCGGCCGGCGGCATCCTCGGCCTCTACCTGCGCGTCGTCATGCTCGCCCCGGTGATCGGCTGGTACCTCGCCCGGCGCATCGTCGAACGCACCGCCGTCGAGCTGCGCGCCCGCTGGCTCTCCCTGGCCGACGGCAACGCCGTCGCCGCGACCGTCCCGATGGCCGTCCCCCGCGACGACCTCGACAAGAAGGCCGCCGACCTGCGGGCCAAACTCGGCCGCCTGGAGGCCGAGCAGGAGACCAATGTCCAGCACTACGCCGGCCCCAAGGGCATCCTCGGCGCCGGCCGCCGCTGGGGCGAGTGGAAGCTCATCGACACCCTGCGCCCCGCCGAGGGCCAGATCGACTTCCGCCAGTTCCACCCCTGGGACCTCGTCCGCAAGATCTCCGGCCACCTCAAGGCCCTGGGCATCAGCGAGGTCGCCAACAGCGGCATGCCCAACGTCCAGGTCAAGCAGTGGGTCGTCTTCGAGGTCGGCGAGAGCGCCGACGAGATCAGCCGCCCCGGCAGCGCCGACATGGACGGCGACCACATGCGCGACTTCGCCGTCCAGGCCATCGCCGACAAGCAGACCTTCGGCGGCGGCCCCCGGCACTACCTCGCCACCCAGTTCATCACCCACGACGGCAAGCTCGTCCTGACCTTCACCGTCACCGTCGTCCTGCTCGCCAACACCCTCAACATCACCGTCGCCGGCTACGCCCTCGGCCCGATCAACGGCTTCTTCTTCGACAAGCCCAAGGACAAGGAGAAGTCGGTCTCCAAGACCTTCCGGTTCTGGGAGGACCGCACGGTCAAGCTCCCGCTGATCGACAACGACGAGGTCGTCCGGCAGGCCGTCCGCGCCCCCTTCTACCGGACGCCCAGCCTGCTCTCCTGGCTCGGCGGCGGCCTCGGCCTGCCCGAGCCCTTCGGCCTGCGGCACAGCTGGGCCGGTCAGCCCTGGGGCACCCGCACCATGGCCGACAACGCGCTCAACGCCTCCCACCCGGTGCTCGCCGCGGTCCACACCGCCACCCTGGAGTTCCTCGCCGAGCACGACCTCGACACCGAGCGCGCCTTCAAGGGCCGCGCGGCCGGGCTCAAGGCCGAGGCCCAGGGCAGCCGCCCGTTCAGGGTCGACCAGTACGACGCCGGCTGAACCGGCCACCTGGCCACCGACGCCACAGGGCCCCCGCCGACCGTCGAGTCGGCGGGGGCCCTGCGCGTCGCGGGTCTCAGCCCTTCGGCCAGGCCTCGGCCAGCATCTTCCGGGTGTCCGCCAGCAGTTGCGGCAGCACCTTGGTGTGGCCGACCACCGGCATGAAGTTGGTGTCCCCGCCCCAGCGCGGCACCACGTGCTGGTGCAGGTGGGCCGCGATGCCGGCGCCGGCCGCCGCGCCCTGGTTCATGCCGATGTTGAAGCCGTGCGCGCCCGAGGCCGCGCGCAGCGCCGTCATCGCCTTCTTGGTGAACACCGCCAGCTCGGCTGTCTCCGCCTCGTCCAGCTCGGTGTAGTCCGCCGCGTGCCGGAACGGGACCACCATGAGGTGCCCGCCGTTGTACGGGTACAGGTTGAGCACCGCGTACACGGATTCGCCGCGCGCGACGACCAGCCCGTCCTCGTCGCTCAGCGACGGGATCGAGCAGAACGGGCAGCCGTCGTCCGGAGCCGGGCCGGTGGGCTTGTTCTCGCCCTGGATGTAGGCCATCCGATGGGGGGTCCACAGGCGGCGGAAGCCGTCCGGCTCCCCGACGCCCTGCTGCAGTTCCGGCTCAGTCGTCATGCTGATCAGCATATTCGCCCAACCGTGCTTGCAAAGCCGCGCGGGGCGGACTCCCGAAGGAGCCCGCCCCGCGCTCACGCCCGACGCTCGGCGTCAGACCTGGATCCGGCGCTCGACCGCGTCCACGATCTCGGTGACCGCGTCGGCCAGCGGCACGCCGTTCTTCTGCTCGCCGTTGCGGTAGCGGAAGGAGACCGCGCCCGCCTCGACGTCGTCGTTGCCGGCGATCAGCATGAACGGGACCTTGCTGCGCTGGGCGTTGCGGATCTTCTTCTGCATCCGGTCGTCCGAGGTGTCCACCTCGACCCGGATCCCGCGCTTCTTCAGCTCGGCCGCGACCTCCAGCAGGTACGGCACGTGCTCGTCGGTGATCGGGATGCCGGTCACGGTGACCGGGGCCAGCCACGGCGGCATGGCACCGGCGTAGTGCTCCAGCAGCACCGCGAAGAAGCGCTCGATCGAGCCGAACAGCGCCCGGTGGATCATGACCGGCCGCTGGCGCGAGCCGTCCGCCGCCGTGTACTCCAGGTCGAAACGCTCGGGCAGGTTGAAGTCCAGCTGGATGGTCGACATCTGCCAGGTGCGCCCGATGGCGTCCCGCGCCTGCACCGAGATCTTCGGGCCGTAGAAGGCCGCGCCGCCCGGGTCCGGGACCAGCGGCAGGCCCTGCTTCTCGGCCACCGCGGCGAGGACGGCGGTGGCCTCCTCCCACGTCGCGTCGTCGCCGACGAACTTCTCCGGGTCCTTGGTGGACAGCTCCAGGTAGAAGTCGGTCAGACCGTAGTCGCGCAGCAGGTTGAGCACGAAGGTGAGGGTCGAGTCGAGCTCGTCCGCCATCTGCTCGCGGGTGCAGTAGATGTGCGCGTCGTCCTGGGTGAAGCCGCGGGCACGGGTCAGGCCGTGCACCACGCCGGACTTCTCGTACCGGTACACCGTGCCGAACTCGAACAGGCGCAGCGGCAGTTCACGGTACGAGCGGCCGCGCGCGTCGAAGATCAGGTTGTGCATCGGGCAGTTCATCGGCTTGAGGTAGTAGTCCACGCCCTCGTCGAGCTGCATGGGCGGGTACATGCCGTCCGCGTACCAGTCCAGGTGGCCGCTCTTCTCGAAGAGCTTCCCCTTGGTGGCGTGCGGGGTGTAGACGAACTCGTAGCCCTCCTCCTCGTGCCGGCGGCGCGAGTAGTCCTCCATGGCGCGGCGGATGATGCCGCCCTTGGGGTGGAAGACGGCGAGGCCGGAGCCGATCTCCTCGGGGATGGAGAAGAGGTCGAGCTCGTTGCCGAGCTTGCGGTGGTCGCGCTTGGCGGCCTCCTCCAGGAACTCCAGGTGCGCCTTGAGCTCGTCCTTGCTCGGCCAGGCGGTCCCGTAGAGGCGCTGGAGCATGGGGTTCTTCTCGCTGCCGCGCCAGTAGGCGGCGGCGGAGCGCATGATCTTGAACGCCGGGATCATCCGGGTGCTGGGCAGGTGCGGGCCGCGGCACAGGTCGCCCCAGCACTGCTCGCCGCTCTTGGCGTCCAGGTTGTCGTAGATGGTGAGCTCGCCGGCGCCGACCTCGACGTCGGCACCCTCGCCGGCGGTGGCGGCGGAGCCCTTGAGGCCGATCAGCTCCAGCTTGTACGGCTCGTGGGCCAGCTCCTCGCGGGCGGCCTCGTCGGTGACCACCCGGCGGGAGAACTTCTGCCCGCGCTTGATGATCTCCTGCATCTTCTTCTCGATGGCCTTGAGGTCATCGGGGTGGAACGGCGTCGCGACGTCGAAGTCGTAGTAGAAGCCGTCCTTGACCGGCGGGCCGATGCCGAGCTTGGCCTCCGGGAAGAGCTGCTGCACGGCCTGGGCCATGACGTGCGCGGTGGAGTGGCGCAGGATGTCGAGGCCGTCCTGGCTGCTGATCCCGACCGGCTCGACCTCGTCGCCGTCCTGGAGGGCGTAGGCCAGGTCCCTGAGCTGGCCGCCGACGCGGGCGGCGATGATCGAGCGGTCGTCGGCGAAGAGCTCGGCGGCCGTAGTGCCCGTGGTCACCACGCGCTCTTCCCGATCGGGTTCGCGGTTGATGATTACCCGGACGTCCGTCACCGGTCTCTCCTGACGTGCTGGATTCAGAGGACGCAGCACAGCGCTGCGCCTGACGATGGTACCGAGAGCGGTGGCCCCACCGTCACCTCCGTACCCTTCCTACGCGTCCTTCCCGCTCCGTCCCTCCCCCAGGGTCTTGAGCAGGCGCTCCCGCTCGGCCTCCTCCAGCCCGCAGGGTTCCGGGCCGGTGGGCCGGACGAGCCGGCGGAAGCCGCCGCGCCGCTCCAGGCGGCCGCTGATCCGCACGGGGGTGCCGGCCAGGTGGGCCTCGGCGGCGATCCGGTAGGCCGGGTCGGGCAGCCGGACCTTGACCTCATCGACCTCGGCGCCGCCGAGCACCCGCAGGCGCACGCTGCCCGGCCCGGCGGGGTCGGCGCGCTTGAGGCGGACGACGAGGCCGACCAGGGTGACGGCGACCGCGGGCTCGATGCGTTCGAGCAGGTCGGCGGCCTCCGCGAGGGCGGGCAGGTCGCCGGGCGAGAACTCGACGGCGATCCGGCGGTCACCGAAGCCGCCCGGGGTGCCGGCGGCGGCCGACCAGGCGACGGTGAACCGGCCGGCGGTGGCGCCGCGCACCAGGTCCTGGACGGATTCGACCAGTTCGCGGCTGACCCCGGACTGGACGGCGTTCTCGAAAGCCTCACCGCCGCCGCTGACCCGCCGGTAGTCGACGGCGTCGCGCAGCGCCTCCAGGGCGCGGACCAGGGTGGTGACCGCCGCCCGGCCCTCGGGGGCGGGTGTGTAGGCGGTCAGGCCGGGGCCGGCGGCGACGACCAGGACCCGGTCGAGGAAGTCGCCGGCCCAGGCGTCGAGGCGGGCGCCGAAGTAGGCGGCGCGGGTGCGGCCGGCCTTGGCGCCGGCGGCGAGCATGGCGCGGGCGGCGTGCCGGAGCCGTTCGGTGTCGTCCCAGGGCGCGGCGCCGGGGGCGGGGGCACCGGCGGGTGCGGCGAGGTCGCGGTGCCACTGGAGTTCGTCGCCGGGGACGGCCAGCGCGAGCAGGATGGCGCGGGCGGAGGGGCTGGCGGAGCGGGCGAGGGCGGTGACGGCGTCGGTGAGCAGCTCGACCGCGTCGTCGAAGCCGTCGCCGGCGGGGACGAGCAGGCTGACGCCGGGGTCGGTGCCCTCGGGGGGCGTCCAGCGGCCGTAGCGGGCGGAGGGTCCGCCGCGCCGGACCCAGCCGTGCCGGGCGAGCAGGGTGGCGAGCACCGCGGGGTCGACGGCGCCCGGATCGGGCAGCGGCCCGGTCTGCGGCGGTTCGCCGAGCGTGGGACGCATCGGCCCGTGGGGCAGTGTCATGGGGCGGCTCCTCCCGGCCGGGGCCGGGCCGTCACGGGCTGCCGCCCGCGCCGACCCTGGCCATGATGTCGCACAGGGCGCGGTCGTCGAAGACCTTCGCGGTGGGGACGCGGACGTTGGTCCGGCGCTGCCCGGTGATCGGGTGGCCGGCCAGGTTGACCCAGTAGCAGCAGTGCCGCAGTTCGAGGGCGTCGGGGCGGGCGGCCAGCCAGCGGTCGACGCGGCGGGGCAGCAGCATGACGACGAGGATCCGGGGCACGGCGACCCGGGGGCGGGCGAGCTTGCGCAGGTGGTCGTTGTCCAGGGTGAAGGAGAAGAAGGGGCCGCGCGGGTCGGCGGCGATCTGCTGGGTGGCCTTCAGCTGGATCTTGACGGTGACCTCGTCGTCGACCTCGTGGCTGCGCGAGCCGTGGCTGACCTGCCAGTCGATGCCGTTGTCGGGGAACGGCTGGGAGAGCGAGCAACCGGCCGCGGCGGCGACCGCGTGCAGGTAGCCGACCTGCAGGGTCTCCATGCAGGCGGTCACCGCCAGGTCGCCCCGCAGGACGGCCGCCGCCTCCTCGGGCTGCGGCTGCGTCAGCGCCATGACCGTCCGGCCTCCCCCGTCCCTCAGGGGCCCGTCCGGATTCGAACAGGGCGCCCGTGGGCAGGGTGCCCGGCCGGTGCGGCGCCAAACGGTTGAGGAGGCGTCAGGGGCGGGTATCACCGGGGCGGGACCGCGCAGTTTTCGAGGGGCAGTCATGCAGCAGCACTGGTTCACCGGCCCGCTCGCCTCCTTCGACACCGAGACCACCGGCGTGGACGTCGAGACCGATCGCATCGTCTCGGCCGCCCTGGTCGTCCAATCCGCCCCGGGTGCCGTCCCGGTGGCCACCGACTGGCTCGCCGATCCCGGCGTGCCGATACCCGACGGCGCCCGTGCGGTGCACGGGATCAGCGACGAGCGGGTGCGGGCGCACGGGCGGCCGGCCGCGGTGGTGGTGGCGGAGCTGGCCGCCGCGCTCGCCGAGCAGGCCCGGGCCGCGCGGCCGGTGGTGGTGATGAACGCGCCGTACGACCTGACGCTGCTGGACCGGGAGTTGCGCCGGCACCGCGGGCTCTCGCTGGCCGGGGCGATCGGCCCGGGCGAGCTGCTGGTACTGGATCCGCGGGTCCTGGACAAGTACGTGGACCGTTACCGCCGCGGCCGGCGGACGCTGACCGACCTGTGCGCGCACTACGGGGTGGAGCTGGCCGGGGCGCACGACGCGGGGGCGGACGCGACGGCGGCGCTGGAGCTGGTGCGGGCCATCGGCACACGGTTCCCGAGGGCACTGGGCGGGCTGACGGCGATGGAGCTGCACCAACGGCAGACGGTCTGGCACGCGGCGCAGGCGCGCGGGCTGCAGGCGTGGTTCGACCGGTCGGGGGCGGACGAGCGGGTGGACCTGTCGTGGCCGCTGCGGCCGGCCCGGTGCGGTTGCGGCCGCCGGCTGTCGCCGGAGCACGCGTGCGAGGCGGCGGCGTAGCCGCCGGGCCCGGGAACGCCGCAGGCCCTGACCGGTCTCCCGATCAGGGCCTGCGTGCTGTCCGGTGGGCGATACTGGGATCGAACCAGTGACCCCTTCGGTGTGAACGAAGTGCTCTCCCGCTGAGCTAATCGCCCGGGCAACGAGAAGAACTGTAGCACCATTCGGGCGGTGTCGTACAACTCGTTCGGGGAGTGCCGCCGACGCATCCGCAGAACTCCCGCGCGAAGCGGAAGATGACTGCCCCTCAGCACATTCCCGGCACCGTTCGGCGGATTGCGGAAATACATGTGAGGCCCAGCCGAAAATCGGCTGGGCCTCACATATCACAATGCATTCCGGTGGGCGATACTGGGATCGAACCAGTGACCCCTTCGGTGTGAACGAAGTGCTCTCCCGCTGAGCTAATCGCCCGGGTGCAGAGAAAACATTACCGCATCCCGGAGGATGCTCCGAACACTCCGCCATCCCCGGACGGCCCCGCCCGGGGGCGGCGGCGGACGGGCCCGGGCGGCTCAGTCCTCGTGGATCTTCCAGGGCATGACCAGCCCGTACTTCCACAGGTACCAGCCGCAGAGCGCGGCGATCACGGCCAGGCCGATCGCGGTGAGCGTCAGGTTGCGGCGCCGCACCCGCGGGTCCAGGGCCTTCTGCGCGGCCTCGGCCACCTTGCGGCGGGTCCAGCGCAGCACCAGCTGGGCCCAGACGAACTCGGTCGCCCAGATGCCCATGCCGAGGAAGATGACCACCCAGCCGGGGCCGGGCAGCGGAAGCATGATCACACCGAGCACCACCACGGCGAGACCGACCAGGAAGACGGCCACCTGCCAGCTCAGGTGCAGCGGACGGGAACGGCGGATGAACCCCGGGGCGCGCGAGCCCAGCGGCTTGTCACCCTCCGTACCGCCCTCGGCGCCGTTGCCGCCGGCCCCGTCGCCCGCCTCCGTCGGCACCCCCGTGTCGTCCGGCACGATCGCATCCCCCGTTCCGGTGTTCCCGCCCGCGTCCCCGCGTGCCTCGTCGCTTCGCACAGTCATGCCAGGAAACTAACCGAGAAGCGGACCGGTAATCGCCCGGCGGGCACTCTGTGGCGATTCCGCAATGCGCCGTAAGGGGTACGACTCGCGCCCGAATCGGGACAGAGGGGTTTACATCGGTCGCGGAGGTGGGATGGTCCGTTCGCCGACGTGCGATTCCCCGAGCGCACACTGAGCGAAAGGCCATGGCGCTTATGAACACCACGGTCAGCTGCGAGCTGCACCTGCGCCTCATCGTGTCCAGCGAGTCCTCACTGCCCGTCCCCGCGGGCCTGCGCTACGACACCGCCGACCCCTATGCCGTGCACGCCACCTTCCACACCGGCGCCGACGAGACCGTGGAGTGGGTGTTCGCCCGAGATCTCCTTGCGGAGGGGCTGCACCGACCCACCGGTACGGGCGACGTCCGGGTGTGGCCCTCGCGCAGCCACGGACAAGGGGTGGTCTGCATCGCCCTGAGCTCTCCGGAAGGAGAAGCCCTGCTGGAGGCCCCGGCCCGGGCGCTTGAGTCGTTCCTCAAGCGGACGGACGCCGCCGTTCCCCCCGGCACCGAACACCGTCACTTCGACCTCGACCGGGAGCTGTCCCACATCCTCGCCGAAAGCTGACCCCGACCGGAGGCGGTCGCACCCCGCTGCACGCGGGGTCGTAACCCCTGCCGTCAACCGCAGCCGTCCTACTCGGGGGCACGGCAGCAGACTCAGCCGCGCACGACGCGGTCTCGGGGCCGGTGACGAAACGGTTCTCTCCCCACCGGAGCGGGCCGGAAGCACCGAAGGCGCCCGGCATCGGAGCCGGCCATCCCGCGGGATGGCCGGCTCCGATGCCGGGCG
>NZ_JBEXJT010000061.1:0-45091 GCF_040609255.1 Kitasatospora sp. NPDC004723
GACACCCCCGTCATCACCCTCGACGCCCGACGCCGCGACAGCGCCAAGAGCGCCCTCATCACCCTCGTCGAACACGCCCTCCTCGCCCGCCTGCGGTGAACCGGGGGCCGTGCCCGACGACGTACGGCCGCACGGCGCGGCCCGCGGACCCTCCGGTCCACGGGCCGCGCCGTCGTGCCTCCGCCCGCCGCCAGGCCGGCCTCAGGCGGCGTCCGGCTCCAGGCCGGCCCGCAGCAGGCCGTGGGTGTAGGCGTCCTCCAGCGCCAGCCAGGAGGCGGCCACCACGTTGTCGGCCACCCCGACCGTGGACCAGGTGGAGGTGCCGTCGGCGGTGTCGATCAGCACCCGGGTCTTGGAACCGGTGCCGTGCTGGCCCTCCAGGATGCGGACCTTGTAGTCCACCAGCTCCAGCTCGGCCAGCTGCGGGTAGATCCGCTCCAGGGCGGTGCGCAGCGCCCGGTCCAGCGCGTCGACCGGGCCGTTGCCCTCGCCGGTGGCGATCATCCGCTCGCCCTTGGCCCAGAGCTTGACCGTCGCCTCGTTGCCCGTGGTGCCGCCCGGGCCCTGCTCGCTGATCGTCCGCCAGGACTCCAGGGTGAAGAAGCGCTCCCGTCGGCCGCGCACCTCGTCGCGGAGCAGCAGCTCGAAGGAGGCGTCGGCGGACTCGTAGGTGTAGCCGAGGCTCTCCTGCTGCTTGACCTTGGCGACCACCCGGCCGGCGAGGTCCCGGTCGGTGGAGAGGTCGTAGCCGAGCTCCTTGCCCTTGAGCTCGACGGAGGCGCGGCCGGCCATGTCCGAGACCAGCATCCGCATGGTGTTGCCGACCGTCTCCGGGTCGATGTGCTGGTAGAGGTCGGGGTCGACCTTGATCGCCGAGGCGTGCAGCCCGGCCTTGTGGGCGAAGGCGGAGAAGCCGACGTAGGGCTGGTGGGTGGAGGGGGTCAGATTGACCAGTTCGGCGATCGCGTGCGAGATCCGGGTCATCTCGGCGAGGCTGCCGGGCGGCAGCACCCGGCGGTCGTACTTGAGCTCCAGCGCGCCGACCACCGGGAAGAGGTTGGCGTTGCCGACCCGCTCGCCGTAGCCGTTGGCGGTGCACTGGACGTGGGTGGCTCCGGCGTCGACCGCGGCCAGGGTGTTGGCGACGGCGCAGCCGGTGTCGTCCTGGGCGTGGATGCCGAGCCGGGCGCCGGTCTGTGCCAGGACGTCGGCGACGATCTCGCGCACGCCGGAGGGCAGCATCCCGCCGTTGGTGTCGCAGAGCACGACCACGTCGGCACCGGCCTCGTGGGCGGCGCGGACCACGGAGAGCGCGTACTCCCGGTTGGCCCGGTAGCCGTCGAAGAAGTGCTCGCAGTCGATGAAGACCCGGCGGCCCTGGGCGCGCAGGTGGGCGACGCTGTCCCGGACCATCTCCAGGTTCTCGTCGAGGGTGGTGCGCAGCGCCAGTTCGACGTGCCGGTCGTGCGACTTGGCGACCAGGGTGATCACGGGCGCGCCGGAGTTCACCAGCGCGGCCAGCTGCGGGTCGTCGGCGGCGCGGCCGCCGGCCCGGCGGGTGGCGCCGAAGGCGACCAGCTGGGCGTGCCGGAGGTCCAGCTCCTCGGCGGCGCGGGCGAAGAACTCGGTGTCCCGGGGGTTGGCACCGGGCCAGCCGCCCTCGATGAAGCCCACGCCGAACTCGTCCAGGTGCCGGGCGATGGCCAGCTTGTCGGCCACCGTGAGGTTGATGCCCTCACGCTGGGCGCCGTCGCGCAGGGTGGTGTCGAAGACGTGGAAGGCGTCGTCGGGGAGGTTGCTCGCCTGGGTCATGACCCTGGGTTCTCCGTTCCGGGAGGTCGGTTACTGCTCTGCCGGTTCTTGTCCGGCTCCACTGTCCAGCATCCCGCGCGCACCCGGTGTCCCTCGGCCCCTTGTGGGGGCTCCGGCCGGTCCGGGGGAAACAAAAAGACCCCTCGCGGGTGCGAGAGGTCTGCGCGCGGGTCTGGACGCTGGTGGTCGCCCCGCATCGGGTGGTGCGGTGGCGGTCACTGCGGACCGGCGCGCCTGCTGCTAATCATCAGCGACAGCGAGGACACGCTCGCAGTCTAGGCACATCCTCCGGACCGCGGCCCACCCGTCTCGCCATCCGGAACACCTACTCGACGAGCTCGGCGGTGTCGAGGGTGAAGTCGAACGGCTCCGGCAGATCGAGCGGATCACCGAGGGGGACGGTGGTCACGGTGGTGTAGTCGCCGCGTGAGGGCTCGCTGTGCAGCACGACCACGTTCCGGTCACGGTCGACCAGCAGGTAGAGCGGGATGCCCGCAGCCGCGTATCCCTTGCGCTTGTCGTGCCGGTCCGCGTCGGGCCTGCTCGACGTCACCTCGGAAACCATGAGAACGCCCTCGGGCTCGGACCAGGATCCGTGGCCCAGCATCGCGCCGCGGACCGTGAACGTGCCGTCCGGAATGAACCTCCCGGTCGGGACGATCAGCCCCTTCCCGCCGCCGAAGTCCATGTCTTTGGCACTCCGGCGGGCCACTTGCCAGCTGAGCCTGCCAACCACCGTCTCGTGTTCGCCGTCCGGCGGTGGGGTCACGACGATCTTCCCCTCGATGAGCTCGGCCTTGAACCCCTTGGGGGTGTCGAGGGCCAGAAAGGCTTCGAGGAGGTCATGGTCCGGAGCGCACGACGTCTCGGCGTATCCGTGCGGCAGAGCGGTCACGGTCCCTCCCTCTGTTTCGCCGGGCTCAACGACCTGAGCAGTTCGAGGTTACGGCTCCGGGTGCCCCGGTGTCCCGGGGCACCCGGGGACCGTCAGACGATCTTGTGCAGCCAGCCGTGGGTGTCGGGGGTCTGGCCGCCCTGGATGGCGAGGAGGGCGCGGCGCAGCTCCATGGTGACCGGGCCGGGCTCGCCGGCGCCGACGGTCCAGTCGCCGCCGCGGGACTTCACCGAGCCGACCGGGGTGATGACGGCGGCGGTGCCGCAGGCGAAGACCTCGGTGAGGGTACCGTCGGCGTTGCCCTGCTTCCACTCGTCGGTGGAGATCCGGCGCTCCTCGACCGCGTGGCCGAGGTCGGAGGCGAGCTGCAGCAGCGAGTCGCGGGTGATGCCGGGCAGCAGGGCGCCGGACAGCTCGGGGGTGACGATCCGGGCGTTCTCGCCCTCGCCGAAGACGAAGTAGAGGTTCATGCCGCCCATCTCCTCGATCCACCGGTGCTCGGCGGCGTCGAGCCAGACCACCTGGTCGCAGCCCTTGGCGGCGGCCTCGGCCTGGGCGACCAGCGAGGCGGCGTAGTTGCCGGCGCACTTGGCGGCACCGGTGCCGCCCGGGGCGGCGCGGACGTAGTCCTCGGAGAGCCAGACCGAGACCGGCTTCACGCCGCCGGGGAAGTAGGCGCCGGCCGGCGAGGCGATGATCATGAAGAGGTAGGAGTTGGCCGGGCGCACGCCCAGGCCGACCTCGGTGGCGAACATGAACGGGCGCAGGTAGAGGCTCTGCTCCGGCTCGTTCGGGACCCAGGCCTGCTCCTGCTGGACGAGCAGCTCGACCGCCTCGACGAAGGCCTCGACCGGCAGCTCGGGCATCGCCAGCCGGCGGGCGGAGGCCTGGAAGCGGGCGGCGTTGGCCTCCGGGCGGAAGGTCGCGATCGAGCCGTCGGCCTGGCGGTAGGCCTTGAGGCCCTCGAAGATCGCCTGGCCGTAGTGGAGGGTCATGTTGGCCGGGTCCATCTCGATCGGCGCGTAGGGCGCCAGCTGGGCGTCGTGCCAGCCCACGCCCTCGGTCCAGCGGATGGTGACCATGTGGTCGGTGAACACGCGCCCGAAGCCCGGGTTGGTCAGCCGGGCCTCGCGCTCCGCCTGGGGAAGCGGGTGCGCGGAGGGCTTGAGGTCGAACGTGATGGGCGCCTGGGTGGGCGTGCTCATGACTGTGTGTCCTTCACCGTGGGGTTGGTCCGGGCCGCCCGCCGGGTGGCGTCCCGCCCTTGTCGGGCAGAACGGACGCACGACGACACGGCCCACTGTCGATACTCGCATCCAGAGGGCCGTGCCGAACAGCCGCGGACTCGTTGGATGTCCGCAAGCTGCCGTTATCGGGTCCGGCCCAGCGGGGGCCGGAACACCGTCTGTCGGGTTCCGGCCTCCTAGGCGGATACTCGGGCGGCGAGCGCGTCGCCGACCTGGCCGGTGGTCCGGGCCCCGGTGCGCTCGGTGAGGTCCGCGGCGACCGCGTCCTCGATCCGGGCGGCCTCGGCGGGGTACCCGAGGTGGTCGAGCAGCATGGCGACCGACAGCACGGTGGCGGTCGGGTCGGCCTTGCCTTGGCCGGCGATGTCCGGCGCCGAGCCGTGCACGGGCTCGAACATCGACGGGAAGGCGCCGCTCGGGTTGATGTTGCCGCTGGCGGCCAGGCCGATCCCGCCGGTGACGGCGGCGGCCAGGTCGGTCAGGATGTCGCCGAACAGGTTGTCGGTCACGATGACGTCGAACCGCTCGGGCTGGGTGACGAAGAAGATGGTCGCCGCGTCGACGTGCAGGTAGTCGGTGGTGACCTCGGGGAACTCCCGGCCGACCTGCTCGAAGATCCGGGTCCACAGGTGGCCGGCGTGCACCAGCACGTTGTTCTTGTGCACCAGGGTCAGCTTCTTGCGCGGGCGCGCCTGGGCGCGGCGGTAGGCGTCACGCACCACGCGCTCGATGCCGAAGGCGGTGTTGAGGCTGACCTCGGTGGCCACCTCGTGCTCGGTCCCGGTGCGCAGCGTGCCGCCGTTGCCGACGTACGGGCCCTCGGTGCCCTCGCGGACGACCACGAAGTCGATCTCCGGGTCACCGGCCAGCGGGGACTTCACCCCGGGGAAGAGCCGGCCCGGACGGAGGTTGATGTGGTGGTCGAAGGCGAACCGCAGCTTGAGCAGCAGCCCGCGCTCCAGCACGCCGGACGGCACGCTCGGGTCGCCGATGGCGCCGAGCAGGATCGCGTCGTGGGCCTTGAGCTCGGCGAGGACGCTGTCCGGAAGGGTCTCACCGGTGCGGTGGTAGCGCCGGGCCCCGAGGTCGAACTCGGTGGTCTCCAGCTTCACATCGGCGGGAAGCACCGCACCCAGCACCTTGAGGCCCTCGGCCACCACTTCCTGGCCGATACCGTCACCGGGGACGACTGCGAGACGAATCGTGCGAGACATGCTCGGAGGCTACTCCGGTGTCCCACAGCCTGACATCTCGCGTCCACCATCCGGACAACGGGCCACCCGGGAAGGCTGTTTCCAGAGCCCGCTCAAGCCTGCGGAGCGTGCGCATGCGGAAGAGGGTCTGCGGGCTCACGAAGACCAGGCTGCCGTCGAGCAGCTCGGTGTGCGGCGGGAGATCCGGCAGCCGGTCGAGGTCCTCGGCGGTGTAGCCATCGACCGGGGGCCGAAGCCAGTCGGGGTACGGCGCGACGCTCACGGTTCCTCCCATACAGGCATCCTCGTGGCCTTTCTCGGGCTACTCGGACCGATCCCCCGGGACTTCATCCTTCCGAAGGGCGTGCACAGATCCGTGCACGCCCCTCGGCCGTTCCTAGGGCAGGGTCAGGATCTGGCTGCGGCGGGCCTCCGGGTTGAGGTGGTGGAGGAGGAGGATCCGGGACCGGTCGCCGGGGGTGCGGCGGATGTCGAGGACGGTGGCGGGGCGGACGGGGGCCGCGATCGCGGCGGCGCCGGGGGCGGTGCGGATGTCGACGGCGGGCTGCAGGACGTCGACGGCGAGGGTGGGCCGGGCGCCCTCCAGGCCGATCGCGGAGAAGGCCTCGGCCGGGTCCGGGGTGCCGGAGCCGGTGAGGCCGGACCACAGGGCGTAGTGGACGGTGCTGTGGCCGGGGCCGATGCCCGGCAGGGCGGACAGCCGGACCGGCAGGACCACCGCGTCGGAGTCCAGCAGGGCGGTGTCGGTGTCGCCCCAGCGGGCGTTCAGCGGCTGGACGTCCAGCTCGGCGCCGGTGCGGGCGTCCAGGGCGCGCGCCACCAGGACGTCACTGCCGCGCAGCCGGTCGGCCTTGACGATCACATCGGTGACGCCGTCCCCGTCGGTGTCCAGCGCGGCCCGGACGGCGAACAGCCCGACCGGGGTGGCGGCCGGCGCCCACACCTGGGCGCCGAGGTAGAGCCGGCCCTCGGCGAGCGGGTCGCCGGGGAGGGCGGGCGCGTCGGTGGCGGCGCCCACGGCGCGCAGGTCGGCGGCCCGGTCGCCGGGGCGCTCGACGCAGAGGTCCTGGAGGTGCCCGGCCTGCCCGGTGCCGTTCTCCTCCGGGACGAAGCCCGCGCCGGGGCCGACCTCCGCCCCGCCGTCCGGCGGGCAGTCGGGCCAGCGCCCGCCCTCCCCGCCGAGCGCGAAGGCGCTGACCAGGCCGGGTCCGCCGCCGGGGACGCCGGTGCCGGTGAGCGGGACCAGCGCGCCGCCGTGGGCGGCCCGGACGGGGGTGGTGGCGACCAGGTCGGAGGCGGCCCGCGGAGCGGCGAACAGCGGCACCCGCAGCCCGGGGGCGGCCGGGTCGTCCGGGGTGAGCAGCAGCCGGCCGGAGAGCTCGCCGCGGTAGCTGCGGGCCCGGCCGCCCTGGAGGGTGGCGGTCGTCGGGTCGGGGGCGCGGCCGAGCGCGCCGGGCACCCGGAGGGTGACCCGCACCCGCGCGGCGCCGCCGGGCGGGACCTCGACCCGGGCGGGCGCGAGCTCGAAGCGGGCGCCGGGCGCGTCGGTGGCGGCCGCGTAGCCGGTCCGGTAGGCGACCGGGGCGGCGGAGAGGTTGCGCACCTCGACCTCGCGGACCGGGGCGAGCGGCCCGGTGACCTCGACCGGGCCGAAGGAGACGCCGACGGCGCCCTCGACCGCCCCCTCCCCCGCCGCGTAGGCGACGGCCGGGGTGCGCACGGCGCGGTCCACGGCGGCCCGGCCGGCGCCGGTGCGCTCGGGCCCGTAGACCGGGCCGGTGCCGCCGTCGCCGAGCCAGGTGTCCCCGGCGGTGTTCATCAGCGCGGCCTTGACCTGCTCGGCGGTCCAGTCCGGGTGGACGGCGCGGACCAGTGCGGCCAGCCCGGCGACGTGCGGGGTGGCCATCGAGGTGCCGTCCTCGCGCTGGCCGCCGGTCCCGCTGCCGACCAGGGCGGACCAGATGGTCTCGCCGGGGGCGGCGAGGTCGGGTTTGACGACGCCGGGCACGCCGATGCCGCGCGAGGTGAAGTCGGTGAGGGTGTCGAGCCGCTGCGGCTGGTCCTGGGAGACGGCGCCGTGCAGCGGGTCGCCGGACGCGGCGAGGCGGACCCGGACCGTCCCGGCGGCGGCGCCCGCGCGCAGCCGTTCGCCGTCGGCGCGGCCGAGCAGGGCGAGCGGCACCCGGTCGTTGCCGGAGATCTCGGCGAGGTGGTCGTCGTCGGCGGCCAGCAGGGCGCCGATCGCGCCCGCGTCGGCGACGTGGTCGGCGCGCGGGCCGGAGCCGCAGGCGCGCTCGGACTCGCGGGTGCTCCAGGCGAGCACCGCGATCCGCCCGGAGAGCCGCTGCCGGTCAGCCTCGGAGAAGGCCGCGCAGCCGTCCGACTGCTCGGCGGGCAGAGCGAGTTCGCCGGTCACGTCGGCGGTGGACCAGTCCCGGTAGCGGGCGCTCCAGTGGGCCGGGACGACACCGGCGAGCGACGGCGGGTCGAGCACGGTGATGCCGTCGGCGTCGCCGTGCGGGTCGACGGAGGCGGCCACGGCGACGGCCCGGGCGGCGGTGCCGGGGCTGCCGCCGATGCCGTAGACGTCGCCCTCGTTGCCGGCGGCGGCGACCACCACGGTGCCGAGGGCGACGAGCCGGTCGACGGCGAGGGCGTCGGCGTCGTCGGTGGAGCCGAAGCGGCTGCCGAGCGAGAGGTTGAGGACGTCGAGGCGGTCGCTCGGGTCGCCGTCGCCGTCCGGGTCGGCGGCCAGGTCGAGGGCCTGGCCGAGCTGGTCGGTGGAGCCGTCGCAGCCGAAGACCCGGATCGCGTACAGCTGGGCGCCGGGGGCGGCGCCGGGGCCGACCTTGAAGCCGGCCGGGTCCAGGCCGGGCCGGTAGGGGCCGCGGTAGGTCCGTCCGTCGGCCGTGACACCGAGGCCGGCGGCGGTGCCGGCCACATGGGTGCCGTGGCCGTTGCGGTCGCAGTCGATCGGGTTGTCGTCGGGGTGCGGGTCGGGCTGGTAGTGCGGGGCGCCCGGGTCGGGCTGGTAGTCGTCGCCGACCAGGTCCCGGCCGCCGATCACCTTGGCGTTGGGGAACAGTCCGGCGGGCGCGGGCCCGGCGCCGTCGACGGACCGGAACGCCTCCTCGGTGCCCGGACCGCCGAAGTCGGCGTGGGTGTAGTCGATGCCGCTGTCCGCGACGCCGATCCGCACGCCCTGCCCGGTGCTGCCGGACGCCCCGTCCACCGCCGCCGCCGCACCGGCGGCCGGGCCGCCCGCCCAGACCTCGGGCGCGCCGGTGACCGGCACCGAGTGGGCGTTGTCGCGCCGCTTGCGGACGATCGGGTGCACGGCCGTGACCCCGGGCAGGGTGCGCAGCGCGGGCAGCCGGCCGGCCGGCACGCTCACCGCGAGGCCGGTGACCAGGGTGCGGGTGCGGTAGAGCTCCCGGGCGGCGGGCACCGTGCCGTGGACGGCCCCGGCCAGCCGGTCCAGCGCGGTGGAGACGCGGGCCCGCTGCTCGGCGCCGGCCCGGGCGGCCTCCCGGCGGACGGCGTCCGGGGAGCGCCGCCGGCTCCGGGCCTCGTCGCCGGCCCGCCGCCAGGCGGGGGCGACGGGCTCGGTGGCGAGTTCCAGCAGGACGGAGACGGGCCGGTCGGCGGCCCGGGCGGGCGGGGCCGTCGGCGGGCTGCCGGCGGCCGGGGCGGCGCCGGTGAGCAGCACCGGTCCGGCCAGCAGGGCCAGGGCGAGGCCGATCCGGGCGAGCGGTCGGCGGACGGTGGGACGACGCATGGGGTCCTCTCCCCCGGCCGGGGGAACTGATCCGCGTCCCGTACCGCTGACGCCCGCCCGCGCGGCCGTCGATCACCCTTCCGGGGGCCCCAAATTAGGAATATCGCGCCGGCCGGGGCGAGCAACCTCCCCTGAACGGTGGCAAGTTGCACCCCTTGGAGTGACATTCCACCGGCCCGTTCGGCCCATTCGGCGGATGAACGCCACTCGGGCGCCCCCGGCGCGAAGGGCCGGCCGACGATCGGCCGACGATCGGCGGAGGGTCAGTGGTGGCCGGTCACGCCGCCGTTGTCGCGGCGGTCCAGCGCACGCTGGAGCGCGGCGGCGGCGAAGGGGTTCGGCTCGGCGGCCCGGCGGCGGCGCGGAACGCGGGTCTGCGGAGCGGCGGGGGCGGAAGCGGCGTGACGGTCGGCGGTCGGGGGCATACCGGGCTCCTTGGTTCGATACGCGCCGTGGGGACGGACGCGGCGGTGGGGAGGAGGGGGGTACACCGGGCGGGGGTCACCTGCCCATGGGGCGTACACGCACGCACGGGCCGCACACCCTGGCTGCAGGGGCGGCGCACCGTACGGCTTCCACCACGGTAAGGCCCGGGACCTGCGGTGTCTGCACGAATACTTGGATTTCCTACTATCTGAGACGGCTGTCACCCTGAGGAACGCGCCAGGGCCCGGACCGCCGTACGTACGGCGGTCCGGGCCCTGGCGCGAGGTGCGGCGCGGGGCGGTCCGGGGCTCAGGCGCCCAGGTCGACCGAGCGCGCGAAGCGGGCGCCGATCTCGGCGGCGATGGCCGAGAGCACCTCCTGCGGGATCTCGCTGTCCACGGTGAGGGAGGCCAGCGCGCCGCTGCCCTCGCGGGCGACCTGCATGCCCGCGATGTTGATGCCGGCGTCGCCGAGGTGGCGGCCGAGGACGCCGACCACGCCCGGGCGGTCCTCGTACTTGAAGAAGGCCATGTGGTCGGTGAGCGCCACGTCCACGTCGAAGGCGTCCACGCCGACGATCTTCTGGATCTGCTTGGGGCCGGCCAGCGTGCCGGAGATGGCGATCTCCTCGCCGTTCGCGAGGGTGCCGCGCACGGTGATGACGTTGCGGTGCTCGGGGCTCTCGCTGGAGGTGGTCAGCCGGACCTCCACGCCGCGCTCCTGGGCGAACAGCGGGGCGTTGACGTAGGACACCGTCTCCGCCACGACGTCCTCGAACACGCCCTTGAGGGCCGACAGTTCGAGCACCTTGACGTCGTGCTGGGTGATCTCGCCGCGCACCTCGACGTCGAGCCGCACCGCCACCTCGCCGGCCAGCGCGGTGAAGATCCGGCCGAGCTTCTCGGCCAGCGGCAGGCCCGGGCGGACGTCCTCGGCGATCACGCCGCCCTGGACGTTGACCGCGTCCGGCACCAGCTCGCCGGCCAGCGCCAGGCGCACCGACCTGGCGACGGCGATGCCGGCCTTCTCCTGGGCCTCGTCGGTCGAGGCGCCCAGGTGCGGGGTGGCCACCACGTTGTCGAGGGCGAACAGCGGGGAGTCGGTGCACGGCTCCTTGGCGTAGACGTCCAGGCCGGCGCCGGCCACCCGGCCGTCGCGCAGGGCGCTGAGCAGCGCCTCCTCGTCGACGATGCCGCCGCGGGCGGCGTTGACGATCCGGACCGACGGCTTGACCTTGTGCAGCGCCTCGTCGCCGATCAGGCCGATGGTCTCCGGGGTCTTGGGGAGGTGGACGGTGATGAAGTCCGAGACCTCCAGCAGTTCCTCCAGCGAGACCAGCTTGACGCCCATCTGCGCGGCGCGGGCGGCCTGGATGTAGGGGTCGTACGCGACGATCTTCATGCCGAACGCGGACATCCGCTGGGCGACCAGCACGCCGATCCGGCCGAGGCCGACGACGCCGAGGGTCTTCTCGCTCAGCTCCACGCCGGTGTACTTGTTGCGCTTCCACTCGCCGCCCTTGAGCGCGGCGTTGGCCGGCGCGATGTTGCGGGCGACCGAGATCAGCAGGCCGCAGGCGAGCTCGGCGGCGGTGACGATGTTGGAGGTCGGAGCGTTCACGACCATGACGCCGGCCTTGGTGGCGGCGGAGACGTCCACGTTGTCGAGACCGACGCCGGCCCGGGCGACGACCTTGAGCTTGCGGGCGGCGGCCAGCGCCTCGGCGTCGACCTTGGTGGCGGAGCGGATCAGGATGGCGTCGACGTCCGCGATGGCGGTCAGCAGCTCGGTGCGGTCCGCGCCGTTGCAGTGACGGATCTCGAAGTCGGGGCCAAGGGCGTCGACCGTGGCGGGCGAGAGCTCTTCGGCGATCAGAACTACGGATTTGCTCACGACAGTGTGTCCTTAACTGTCCGGTTCCCCCGAGCACGAAGGTGGCGTGGAGGGCGGGGGAAGGTGGCATGCCGCGTAGGTAGACGCACGACGCTGTGGGCCTGACGCGCACTCGGAGTGTATCGGCGGGCTGGATAGCGGGCTGCTCCCGTCCGGCGAAATCACCCGGACGGGAGCAGCCTAGTTGTACAAGGGCGTTACAAAATCGAGAGGGTCCGATTCAGTGCGCGCCCGGCGTCGCTCAGGCCTCTTCCTTGACCCAGCTCATCAGCTTGCGCAGCTTCTTGCCGGTGGTCTCCAGCAGGTGGTCCTCGTCGGCCTTCTTGTACTCGTTGTACTTGGGCAGACCGGCCTTGTACTCGGCGATCCAGGTGTTGGCGAAGGTGCCGTCCTGGATCTCGGCGAGGACCTTCTTCATCTCGGCCTTGGTGGCGTCGGTGATGATGCGCGGGCCGGTGACGTAGTCGCCCCACTCGGCGGTCTCGGAGACCGACCAGCGCATCTTCTCCAGGCCGCCCTCGTACATCAGGTCGACGATGAGCTTCAGCTCGTGCAGGCACTCGAAGTAGGCGATCTCCGGCTGGTAGCCGGCCTCGACCAGGGTCTCGAAACCGGCCTTGACCAGGGCGGCGGTGCCACCGCAGAGGACGGCCTGCTCACCGAACAGGTCGGTCTCGGTCTCCTCGGTGAAGGTGGTCTTGATGACGCCGGCCTTGGTGGCGCCCAGGCCCTTGGCGTAGGACAGCGCCAGGTCGAAGGCCTTGCCGGAGGCGTCCTGCTCGACGGCGACGATCGCGGGGACGCCGCGGCCCTCCTCGTACTGGCGGCGGACCAGGTGGCCCGGGCCCTTCGGGGCGACCATGCAGACGTCGACGTCGGCCGGCGGCTTGATGAAGCCGAAGCGGATGTTCAGGCCGTGGCCGAAGAACAGGGCGTCGCCGGCCTTCAGGTGCGGGGCGATGTCCGCCTCGTAGACGTCGGCCTGGATCGGGTCCGGGACCAGGATCATGATGACGTCGGCCTCGGCCGCGGCCTCGGCGGGGGTGACCACGCGCAGGCCGGCCTCCTCGGCCTTCTGGCGGGACTTCGACTCCGGCTTCAGGCCGACGCGGACGTCCGCGCCCGAGTCGCGCAGGGACAGCGCGTGGGCGTGGCCCTGGCTGCCGTAGCCGATCACCGCGACCTTGCGGCCCTGGATGATGGACAGGTCGGCGTCGTCTTCGTAGAACAGCTCGGCCACGGGGGCACATCTCCTTGCGAGTGGTTTTCCTGGGTCTGCTTCGGTTCCTACCGTATGCGGACCCGGTGAAGGGGTGGGGCGGTACACAGGGGTGCCGCGCGCCAGCGCGCCGTTGGAAGGGCGGTGGCGGGCGACGTGGGCGGGACCGCGGCGCGGGTCAGGCGCTGCGGTCGAGGGCGCGCAGCGAGCGGTCCGTGATCGAACGGGCGCCGCGTCCGATGGCGACCAGGCCGGACTGGACCAACTCCTTGATGCCGTAAGGCTCCAGCATCCGGAGCATGGCCTCCAGCTTGTCCGAGCTGCCGGTGGCCTCGATGGTCACCGCGTCCGGGGACACGTCGACCGTCTTGGCGCGGAACAGCTGGACGATCTCGACGATCTGCGACCGGGTCTCGTTGTCGGCGCGGACCTTCACCAGGACCAGTTCCCGCTGGATCGCAGCGGACTGGTCGAGTTCGACGATCTTGATCACGTTGACGAGCTTGTTGAGCTGCTTGGTGACCTGCTCCAGCGGGAGGTCCTCGACGTTGACCACGATGGTCATCCGGGACACGTCCGGATGCTCGGTGGGGCCGACGGCGAGGGAGTCGATGTTGAAGCCCCGACGGGAGAACAGCGCGGCGATCCGGGCGAGCACGCCGGGCTTGTTCTCGACCAGGACGGAGAGGGTGTGCTTGGACATGGGTCGTGGGTTCCCTTGGTCGTTCCGGAAGGGGCTCAGTCGAGGTCGTCGCCGAAGTCGGGGCGCACCCCGCGGGCGAACTGGATCTCGTCGTTGCTGGTGCCGGCCGCGACCATCGGCCAGACCATGGCGTCCTGGTGGACGATGAAGTCGATGACCACCGGGCGGTCGTTGATCGCCATCGCCTGCTCGATGACCGCGTCGAGGTCCTCGGGGCGCTCGCAGCGCAGGCCGACGCAGCCCATCGCCTCGGAGAGCAGGACGAAGTCGGGGATCCGGGTGCCCTGGGCCGGCGGCTCGATGCCGTCGTGGCCGGGGCCGGAGTGCAGCACGGTGTTGGAGTAGCGCTGGTTGTAGAACAGCGTCTGCCACTGCCGGACCATGCCCAGGGAGCCGTTGTTGATGACCGCGACCTTGATCGGGATGTCGTTCAGGGCGCAGGTGGCCAGCTCCTGGTTGGTCATCTGGAAGCAGCCGTCGCCGTCGATCGCCCAGACCGCGCTCTCCGGGCGGCCCGCCTTGGCGCCCATCGCGGCCGGCACGGCGTAGCCCATGGTCCCCGCGCCGCCGGAGTTGAGCCAGGTGCCCGGCTTCTCGAAGCGGATGAACTGCGAGCTCCACATCTGGTGCTGGCCGACGCCCGCGGCGTAGATGGCGTCCGGGCCGACCAGCCGGCCGATCCGCTCGATGACCTGCTGCGGGGAGAGCTGGCCGCCCGCCGCGGGCTCGTAGCCCAGCGGGTAGGTCCGCTTCCACTCGTCGAGCCGCTCCCACCATTCGCTGTAGTCGCCCTTGTGGCCGGCGTCGAACTCGGCCTGGACGGCGACGATCAGGTCGGCCAGCACCTCGCGGGCGTCGCCGACGATCGGCACGTCGGCCGGGCGGTTCTTGCCGATCTCCGCCGGGTCGATGTCGGCGTGGACGACCTTGGCGTACGGCGCGAAGCTGTCCAGCTTGCCGGTGACCCGGTCGTCGAAGCGGGCGCCGAGGGTGAAGAGCAGGTCCGCCTTCTGCAGCGCGGTGACGGCCGGGACCGAGCCGTGCATGCCGGGCATGCCCAGGTGCTGCGGGTGGCTGTCCGGGAAGGCGCCGAGCGCCATCAGGGTGGTGACCACCGGGGCTCCGGTCAGCTCGGCGAGGATCCGCAGCTCGGCGGTGGCACCGGCCTTGATGACGCCGCCGCCGACGTACAGGACCGGGCGCTTGGCGGTGACCAGCAGCTTCGCGGCCTCGCGGATCTGCTTGGCGTGCGGCTTGGTGACCGGGCGGTAGCCGGGCAGCGAGGTCTCGGCCGGCCAGCGGAAGGTGGTGGTGGCCTGCAGGGCGTCCTTGGCGATGTCGACCAGGACCGGGCCGGGGCGGCCGGTGGCGGCGATGTGGAACGCCTCGGCGATCACCCGGGGGATCTCGGCCGGGTCGGTGACCAGGTAGTTGTGCTTGGTGATCGGCATGGTGATGCCGCAGATGTCCGCCTCCTGGAAGGCGTCCGTGCCGATCGCCTGGGAGGCGACCTGGCCGGTGATCGCGACGATCGGCACCGAGTCCATGTACGCGTCGGCGATCGGCGTGACCAGGTTGGTGGCGCCCGGGCCGGAGGTCGCCATGCAGACGCCGACCCGGCCGGTGGCCTGCGCGTACCCGGTGGCGGCGTGACCGGCGCCCTGCTCGTGGCGGACGAGGATGTGACGCACCTTGGTGGAGTCCATCAGCGGGTCGTACGCGGGAAGGATGGCCCCGCCGGGGATGCCGAAGACGGTGTCCGCACCGACGGCCTCCAGCGAGCGGATGAGCGACTGGGCGCCGGTCATGGTCTCGACGACGTGCTGCGGAGCGGGAGCGTGGGCGGCCGGGGTGTCCCCGCGGCGGGGGGCTGCGGCGTGCTCAGTCATCTGCCTGTCTCTTCTCGGTTCTGGCCGGCCCGGTGGTTGCGGGCCCCGGGGGGTCGAGGGGTGGGGTCCCGCTTGCGGGCCGATCGCCGGCTCTGCCCCAATCGTCCCTTTCGCGGGGCCACGGGGCCAGGGGTCTTGCAGTGGTGGAACGGCGTCGGTGCAACAAAAAACCCCTCGTGCCCAAGGGCATGCGAGGGGTGGCGCGTCGGTCTGTCACGAGCGGGGCATGGCCCGCTCAGCCGACGCGCCCGCCAAGTACGAGAATTCGGGTGCGCATGGCAACGACCTTCCTCCCGTCAAGGCCCGACTGTCAAGCAGGTGGGACGACAGTCTCGCCATGCGGACCCGCTCCCGGACCTGCCACGGCCGGATGTTCGGGCAGGTCGGAGGCGCTGCGGTGAGATGCGACACGTCCCTTTCCACCCTCCGCGCGCCCACTCGTCCGAGTGTCCGCGGTCAGGTACACCCGCCGGACCGGGGGCGGGCCGGGCGGCCTCGGCACCGGGTAGACGCGGCGGGCCAGCGCGCGCCGCAGCCGGGCCTCCTCCAGCGGCGCGGAGAAGGCCGAGCCCTGCACCTGACGGCAGCCCAACTCCTGCAGCACGGCCACCTGGCGGGGCAGGTCGACGCCCTCGGCGCCGGTGACCAGTCCGAGGTCCCGGCCGAGCCGCAGGGCGTGCCCGGCGAGCGTGCGGGCGAGCGCGGAGTCGCCCAGGCCGTGGACCAGCGAGCGGTCCAGCTTGAGGCCGTCGAAGGGCATCCGGGCGAGTGCGCCGAGCGAGCCGCCGCCGGCCCCGAAGCCGGCCAGCGCGGTGGAGACGCCGAGCCGGCGCAGCGCGGCGAGCCGGCGGCCGAGTTCGTCGGCCAGCTCGTCCGGGCCCGTCCGGGCCACCTCGACGATCAGTTGGCCGCCCGGCAGCCCGCTGTCGCGCAGCGCGGCGGCCACCGTCTCGTACAGGCCGGGCGCGCAGAGCCGCTCGGCGGAGAGCCGGACCGAGACCGGGACCGGCGGCGGGTCCGGACGCCCGCGGGCGGGCAGGGCGCGGCGCAGCGCGGCGGCGGTGACCGCCTCGCGGACCAGCCAGCGGGAGAACCGGGCGGCGGCGTCGCGGTGTTCGGTGGAGCGCAGGAACTCGGCGGGGGTGAGCAGCAGCCCCTGGGCGGAGCGCCAGCGGGCCTGCGCCTCGACGGCGGTGACCGCTCCGCTCGCGAGGTCCACCACGGGCTGGTGGAGCAGGGCGAAGCCGCCCTCCCGGACGGCCGCCCGCAGCCGCTCGTCCAGTTCGGTGCGGCGCTCCAGGTCGGCGCGCATGGCCGGGCTGTAGAGCATCACCCGGCCCTTGCCCTCGGACTTGGCGCGGTACATCGCGAGGTCGGCGTTGCGCATCAGCTCGTCGGCGGCGGCGCGCGGATCGGCGGCCGGGCCGCGTTCGGGGCTGCCGAAGGCGATGCCGATGCTGGCGGCGACGCTGAGTTCGCTGCCGCCGATCCAGTACGGCTCGGAGAGCGCGGTGCGCAGCCGATCGGCGAGTTCCTGGACCTGGAGGCGGCCGAGCGGGCCGCAGACCAGCGCGGCGAACTCGTCGCCGCCGAACCGGGCGACGGTGTCCCCGCAGCGCACGGCGCCCTGGAGCCGGCGGGCGGCCTGGACGAGCAGTTCGTCGCCGACCTGGTGGCCGGCGGTGTCGTTGACCGCCTTGAAGCCGTCCAGGTCGAGGAAGAGCACGGCGACCCCGGCACCGGCCTCGTCCTGCGGGCCGCGGATGGCCAGCGCGGTGCGCAGCCGCTGGGTGAACAGCGCCCGGTTGGGCAGGTCGGTGAGCGGGTCATGGAACGCGTTGTGCTGCAACTGGGCCTGGAGCATGACGCGTTCGGTGACGTCACGGCTGTTCAGGATGAGGCCGTCGCGGTACCGGTCGACGGTCGACTCGACGTGCAGCCACTCGCCGGCGCCGGAGCCGATCCGGCATTCCACCCGCGCGGCGGGCAGCGGTTCGCCGCCCGGGTCGCGATGGGCGGCGAGCCGGCCGCGGGCCAGGAAGCGGCGGACCTCCAGCAGCACCCGGTCGACGTCCTCGGGGTGGATGAGGTCGAGCAGGTTGCCGCCGACCAGTTCCTCCGGGTCGCGCCCGTAGACGCCGAGCGCGGCCGGCGAGACGTAGGAGAGCACGCCGTTGGCGCCGGCGATCATGATGACGTCGCTGGAGCCCTGCACCAGGGAGCGGAAGTGCGCCTCCTTGTGGGCGAGTTCCTGGGCCAGCGAGAGGTTGTCGAGCAGCATGATGCCCTGCCGCAGGATCAGCGCGAGGCCGACGGTGCAGGCGGCCGAGGCCACCACCCGGTCCAGCGAGCGCCCGCCGAGGGCGTTGTAGAGGATCCCGGCGGTGCAGACGGCGGCGGCCGCGTACGGGGTGAGCGCGCTGAAGGTGGTGGCCACCCGGCGGCGCGGCAGCCCGCCGACCGCGGGGTGCTCGCGCAGCGGTCGGCGCCAGCGCGGGGACCACGGCGCCCAGGCGAGCAGCAGACTGCCCGCGAACCAGCCGGCGTCCAGCAGTTCGCCGGAGTGGTAGCTGCTGCGCAGCTCGGGCGAGGTGAACAGGGCGTCGCAGAGCACCGTGACGGCGAGGCCGACCATGGCGGTGTGGACGGCGGCCCGGTTGCCGTCCCGGCCGCCGAAGCGCAGGCCGACGACCAGCGAGACGAGCAGGATGTCCAGCACCGGGTAGGCCAGGTTGAGCGCGAGCCGCAGCGGGGAGCCGGCCTCGCCGGCGGCGGTGCGGCCGAGCGCGAGGCTCCAGCTGAGGGTGAACAGCGAGCCGGCCACCAGCCAGCCGTCGAGCAGCAGGCAGAGCCAGCCGGCGGCGCTGCGCGGGCGCTGGGCGAGCACCAGGACGCCGGTGATGGCGAGCGGGGCGAAGAGCAGGAAGGCGTACTCGGCGAGCGAGTTCGGCGGCAGCGGGGTGCGTTCGACCAGCTCGTACCAGCCCCAGGTGCCGTTGCCGAAGGCGACCATGAGCGAGGAGAGGCCGAACAGCAGCCAGGCCGGGCGGGCGTGGCCGCCGACCGTACAGCCGTAGGCGAGGCAGGAGAGCGCGGCGGCGAGCGCGGCGGCGGCCAGGCCGAAGTCGCCCATGAAGACGGCGATCCGGCGCGATCCCCAGCCGAGCGCCGCACCGAGTGTGTAGGCGAGGCAGAGCACGCCGAGGACGGCGCCGGGCAGCTTGCGGCTGTAGAGCACCCGGCGCAGCGCCGCGGGTCTGCCGCGGCCGGGCGCCGGCGGGGCCGGCGCGTGGACGGCGGGCCGGGACGCGCCGCGCGGGGGCGGGCCCGACGGGAGCGGGACGCCGACGGGCGCACCGGTCACCGGCGGACCGCTCACGGGCGGCGGTCCGCCCACGAGCAGGTCGGTGTCCGGCGCCTCCGGCCGTCCGGCTCCGGGCAGCACCGCGTCGGTGGAGCTCACTCGGCCTCTCCCCCTCCGGCCCGGGACCTCGCGCCCCGGTCACGGACCACCGGCCGCGCGCCTGGTGGCCGTGCGCGGTGACCTGGCGCCCCGTCAGGGCGGTGGCCCAGGGGGCGGGGGGCCTGCCGGCCGTCCCGCCACACCGATGTTCCCGTTCGGGACCCTACACCACTTCGGTCACTCAATGACACGCACACTCAACTTAGAGTAATGGCCCCGGGGTAGGGAATTGCGCCCGATTCCACCGGAACGGGCCGGTTGGCGGGGGCGCACGGGCGGGGGCTCACGCGGCGCGCACGGGAGCACGGGGCAGCGCCCGCACGGCACCGGCCGGGCCGACGACGGCGCGGCCGGGAACACGACGGCGGACGGGCGGGCGCCGGGCGGCGGCGCTCAGCGGGCGGCCGGGGCCAGATCCTCGGGGAACAGCCGCAAACGGTGGGCCAGCGCGGCGGCTTCGCCCCGGCCGCCCACCGCGAGCTTGCCGAGGATGTTGGAGACGTGCACGCTCGCCGTCTTCGGCGAGATGTACAGCTCCTCGGCGATCTGCCGGTTGGTGCGCCCCCGCGCGAGCAATCGGAGCACGTCCCGCTCACGGGGGGTGAGGCCGAAGGACTCCCCGGCCGGCGGCGCCGCGGCCGGTGCGGGACGGCCCGCGACGAGCGTCAGGCCCGCCCGCTCGGCCAGCGCGTCGATCTCGGCCCGCAGCCCGGCGTCGCCCCGCGCGGAGGCCAGTTCCCGCGCCTCGCGCAGCAGTCCGGCCCCGGCCTCACGGCGCCCGGCCAGCACCTCGGCCTCGCCGGCCCGCAGCAGGGCGAACGCCAGCGGGTACGGCAGGCCGGTCGGGCGCAGCCGCTCGATCGCGGCGGCCCAGTGCGCCGGGGTGTCCGCCCCCTCGGCCCGGGCCAGTTCGCCCTCCAGCAGCCGGGCCCAGCCGTGGTGCAGCGGCGCCGCCGGGTTCAGCCCGGCCGCCGCCCCGGCGATCCGGGCCAGTACCGCGGCCCGGCCCGGCTCGGCCTGCGGCAGGCCCCGGCTGTCCGCCTCGACGCCCGCGCCGTCGACCAGCAGCGGGTAGTAGTCGGCCAGGTAGCCGCGCGGGACCTCCTCCGCGAGGGCGGCGAGCAGTTCGGCGCGGGCCTCCAGCGGGCGGCCCGCCAGGGCGGCGATCCGTACCGCGAGCCGGCTGATCGGCACCGAGTGCTGGATCTGGCCGACCCGGTTGGCGGCCCGGGCCCCGGCGAGCAGCGCGGTGGCGCCGGCCAGGTCGCCGCGGAGCAGGGCGAGGTCGCCGCGCAGCCGGTCCAGGAACTCGGCGTGGGTGCCGGTCGGGCTGGTCAGGTCCCCCTCGGAGAGCACCAGCTCGGCCTCGTCGATCCGCCCGAGGTCCAGCAGCGCCTCGGCGAGGTTGCCGGTCAGGATGGTGCCGATGTTGCGCTGCAGGCCGTTGCGGCGGGCCGAGTCCAGCCCCTCGCGGGCCAGCGCCACGGCCTCCTCCGGCCGGCCGAGGCCGCGCTGCACCGAGGCCAGGTTGTTGAGACCGCGCAGCAGCAGGTCGGTGGCGCCGAGCCGGCGGGTGGCCTCGACCGCCGCGGTCAGCTGGGCCACCCCGGCCTCCGGGTCGGTGTCCAGGTCGTTGCGCAGCCCGCCGAGCGTCATCAGGGCGTGCTGCTCGACCGTGTGCGCGCCCACCTCGCGGGCGATCCGGGCGGCCCGCTCGGCGAGCGCGACCAGCTCGGGGCGGGGGTTGGAGAGCATCCCGGCGCCGGCCCCGAGGGCGAACACCTCGGCCTGCACGGCGGACGGCGGCAGCGGCTCGACCAGCCGGTGCGCGTAGGCGATCTCCGCCTCGTCGCCGGAGCGGCGCAGATGGCCGAGCATCCGGGCGCGGTTGATCCGGAACCAGGCGGCACGGGCCGGGTGCTCGGTCTCGTCGACGAGCTGGAGCGCCCGCTTCGCCAGGCTCAGCCCGCGCTCCCGGTCCCCGCTGCGGCGGGCCGCGACCACCGCCTCGGCCAGCACGTCGATCTGGCAGAGCCGGTCGCAGTCCTCGTCGTGCCGGTCGTCGTCGCAGGAGCAGGGCGGGTAGGTCTCGGCCCAGTCGTACGGGCGCAGGGTGCCGGCCAGCTGCTCGGCGGGGACCTCGTCCCACAGCTCCAGGGCCCGTTCCAGCATGCGCAGTTGCTCGGCGAAGGCGTTGCGGCGGCGGGCGGCCCGGGCGGCGTCCAGCGCGGTCGGCAGGGCCCGGACCGGGTCGTGCGCGTGGTACCAGTAGTTGGCCAGCCGGGCCGGGCGGGCGTCGGCACCGACCAGCTGCGGCTCGGCCTCCAGGGCCTCGGCGAACCGGCGGTTGATCCGGTGCCGCTCGCCGGGCAGCAGGTCGTCCGAGACGGCCTCGCGGACCAGCGCGTGCCGGAACCGGTAGCCGTCGCCGTCGGGGTCCGGGCGCAGGATGTTGGCGCCGACCGCGGCGCGCAGCGAGTCGATCAGCTGCTCCTCGTCCTCCAGGACGGCGGCGAGCAGGGCGTGTTCGACGCAGGACCCGCCCTCGGCGGCGATCCGCAGCACCCGCTGGGTCTCCTCGTCCAGCGCCTCGACCCGCACCAGCAGGATGTCCCGCAGGGAGTCGGTGAGCCCGGCCGAACCGCCCTCCCGCAGCGCGGTGGCCAGTTCCTCGACGAAGAACGGATTGCCCTCCGAGCGGCGGTGGACCCGCTCGACCAGCTGCCGGTCGGGCGCGGCGGTGCCGAGGATGCCGGCCAGCTGCGCGGCCACCTCGCCGGGGCCGAACCGCTCCAGCTCCAGCCGGCGCACCGTGCGCAGCCGCTCCAGCTCGGCCAGGAAGGGCCGCAGCGGGTGGCGGCGGTGCAGGTCGTCGCTGCGGTAGGTGGCGACCAGCAGGACGCGGGCCCGGTGCAGGGTGCGGACCAGGTAGGCGAACAGCTCCCGGGTGGAGCGGTCGGACCAGTGCAGGTCCTCGACGGCGAGCACGAAAGTACGGTCCGTGCCGAGTCGTTCGAACAGCCTCGTGGTGTGCTCGAACAGCCGGGCCCGGCCGTACTCGTCGTTGGGTTCGCCGTCGGCCTCGCCGAAGTCGGGCAGCAACCGGGCGAGATGGCCCTCCATCCCGGCGGCGGCGTGCTCCAGGTCGGTGCCCAGACAGCGGTGCAGCCGGCGCAGCGCGGTGGCCAGCGGCGCGTACGGCAGCCCCTCGGCGCCGATCTCCAGACAGCCGCCGTCGGTGGTGAGCACGCCTCGGTCGTCGGCCCGGCGGAGGAACTCCTCCAGCAGCCGGGTCTTGCCGACGCCCGCCTCGCCGCCGATCAGCACGGTCTGCGGCTCGCCGCGACCGGCCCGGTGCAGCGCGTCCATCAGGTCGGTGAGCTCCGGATCGCGGCCGACGAAGACGGGACTCACCGAGGTCTGCTGCATGGAGGCGAGCATGCCACAGAGGCCCGGCCCGCTCCGAGGGGTTATCGCGCCCGGCGAACGCCCCGGGAGGCCCGGCGAACGCCCGGAAGGGGAGGCGCACCCCCGTGCCGCCTCCCCCTCCGTTCCCCGCTCGGCACCTGGGTGCCGGTCCGTCAGCATTCGCCGGGACGCACGGCCCGCCGCCGGGTGCGCCGGCCGGCACTCGGCCACCGGCCGGCGCGCTCGGCGGTCCGCGCCGCCCGGACCAGCCGCTGGTGCTCGGCCTCGGCCCGGAGCTCCCGCCCCTGCTGCTTGATGAGCTCGTACTCGATCACGGTGGTTCCCCTCGTGGGTTCTCGGTCTCTTCCGTCTGCTGAGGAGAGACTCCTCTCCCAGGGGGGTGGCCGGCATCGGCAGGCTTGCGGATCTTCCGGGCCACGATCGCCTTAGGAACCCGGCCATGGGGACGACGAAGGCCCGGTCCTACCCCTGGTACGGGGTAAGACCGGGCCTCGGACCGGCCTCAGGCGACTAAGTAGGCCTTAGACCGCCTTAGACACCGTGGAAACCCAGGCGGAAACGCCCAGCTCCTCCAGGCTGTGCCTACTGTCCTTCCACGGCGAGCCGCTCCAGGATCAGGTCCTTCACGCGGGCCGCGTCGGCCTGGCCGCGGGTGGCCTTCATGACCGCGCCGACCAGCGCGCCGACCGCGGCGACCTTGCCGTCGCGGATCTTGGCGGCGATCGCCTCGTTCTCGGCGATGGCCTGGTCGACCGCGGCACCCAGCGCGGAGTCGTCCGAGACGACGGCCAGGCCGCGCTTCTCGACGATCTCGTCCGGCTCGCCCTCGCCGGCCAGCACGCCCTCGATGACCTGGCGGGCCAGCTTGTCGTTCAGCTTGCCCTCGGCGACCAGCGCGGTGACCCGGGCGACCTGCGCCGGGGTGATCGGCTGCTCGGCCAGCTCGGTGCCGGTCTCGTTGGCCCGGCGGGCCAGCTCGCCCATCCACCACTTGCGGGCCTGGTCGGCCGGGGCACCGGCGGCGATGGTCTCCTGGATCGGCTCGACGGCACCGGCGTTCAGCACCGACTGCATGTCCTTGTCCGACAGGCCCCACTCGGCCTGCAGCCGGGCCCGGCGCACCCGGGGCAGCTCGGGCAGCGCGGCGCGCAGCTCCTCGACCCACGCGCGGGCCGGGGCGATCGGCACCAGGTCCGGCTCCGGGAAGTACCGGTAGTCCTCGGCGTTGTCCTTGATCCGGCCGGAGGTGGTGGAGCCGTCCTCCTCGTGGAAGTGCCGGGTCTCCTGGACGATCGTGCCGCCGTCGGTCAGCACCGTGGCGTGCCGCTGGATCTCGAACCGGGCGGCCCGCTCGACGCTGCGCAGCGAGTTGACGTTCTTGGTCTCCGAGCGGGTGCCGAAGGTCTCGGTGCCGTTCGGGCGCAGCGACAGGTTGACGTCGCAGCGCATCTGGCCCTTGTCCATCCGGGCCTCGGAGACGCCCAGCGAGCGGATCACCTCGCGCAGCTCGGCGACGTACGCGCGGGCGACCTCGGGTGCCCGCTCGCCGGCACCGGTGATCGGCTTGGTGACGATCTCGATCAGCGGGATGCCGGCCCGGTTGTAGTCCAGCAGCGAGTGCGTGGCGCCGTGGATGCGGCCGGTCGCGCCGCCGACGTGGCTGGACTTGCCGGTGTCCTCCTCCATGTGGGCGCGCTCGATCTCCACGCGGAAGGTCGAGCCGTCCTCCAGCTGCACGTCGAGGTAGCCGTTGAAGGCGATCGGCTCGTCGTACTGCGAGGTCTGGAAGTTCTTCGGCATGTCCGGGTAGAAGTAGTTCTTCCGCGCGAACCGGCACCACTCGGCGATCTCGCAGTTCAGCGCCAGGCCGATCTTGACGGCCGACTCCACGCCCACCGCGTTGACCACCGGCAGCGAGCCCGGCAGCCCCAGACAGGTCGGGCAGACCTGGCTGTTCGGCTCGGCACCCAGCTCGGTCGAACAACCGCAGAACATCTTGGTCTTGGTACCCAGCTCGACGTGGACCTCCAGGCCCATCACCGGGTCGTACGACGCGAGAGCGTCCTCGTAGGAGACCAGGTTCTTGACGCTCACAGCGTCCCCTTCACTCAAAAGTCTTCGGTGGTGCGGGTCCGGCCGGTACCGCTGTACCGGCCGGACCCCACGGGCTAGCCCAGCAGGACGTCGTCGTCGCCGAGGCGGCGCAGCTCGCGCACGAGCAGGGCGGTGCCGGTGACCAGGGCGGCGGCGCCGATCAGGGCGTTGACGAGCTTGAGGGTGTCACTCTCGTCGCGGGCCTTGCGGACGTCCTTGACGATGGAGATCGCGCCGAACGTGCTGGTCCCGATGGACAGCCACAGCCCGGGCTTCGAGTGCTTGAAGCCCTTGGCCTTCTCGATCTTGCTCACAGTGCCGGTGCCTCCTCCAGCAGGGTGTGCCCCCACTTGTCGTTGAGTGCGGCCTCGACGGCGCCGCCCACGCGGTACAGGCGGTCGTCCGCCATCGCGGGTGCGATGATCTGCAGGCCGACCGGGAGATTGTCCTCCGGGGCCAGGCCGCAGGGCAGCGACATGGCCGCGTTGCCCGCCAGGTTGGACGGAATCGTGCAGAGGTCGGCCAGATACATCGCCATCGGGTCGTCGGCGCGCTCGCCGATCGGGAAGGCGGTGGTCGGGGTGGTCGGCGAGACCAGGACGTCCACGCCGGCGAAGGCCGCGTCGAAGTCGCGGGAGATCAGCGTGCGCACCTTCTGGGCCGAGCCGTAGTAGGCGTCGTAGTAGCCCGAGGAGAGCGCGTAGGTGCCGAGGATGATACGGCGCTTGACCTCGGCGCCGAAGCCGGCCTCGCGGGTCAGCGCGGTGACGTCCTCGGCGGAGCGGGTGCCGTCGTCGCCGACCCGCAGGCCGTAGCGCATCGCGTCGAAGCGGGCCAGGTTGGACGAGGCCTCGCTGGGCGCGATCAGGTAGTACGCGGGCAGCGCCAGGGTGAACGACGGGCAGGAGACCTCGACGACCTCGGCGCCCAGCTCGCGCAGCAGCTCCACCGACTCGTTGAAGCGCTGCATGACGCCGGCCTGGTAGCCCTCGCCCGCGAACTCCTTCACCACGCCGATCCGCATGCCCCGGATGTCGCGCATCCGCGCCGCCTCGACCACGGCCGGGACCGGCGCGTCGATCGAGGTGGAGTCCAGCGGGTCGTGGCCGGCGATGGCCTCGTGCAGCAGCGCCGCGTCCAGCACGGTGCGGGCGCACGGGCCGCCCTGGTCCAGGCTGCTGGAGAAGGCCACCAGACCGTAGCGGGAGACCGAGCCGTAGGTCGGCTTGACGCCGACGGTGCCGGTGACGGCGCCGGGCTGGCGGATCGAGCCGCCGGTGTCGGTGCCGATCGCCAGCGGGGCCTCGAAGGCGGCCAGCGCCGCCGCCGAGCCGCCGCCGGAGCCGCCGGGGATCCGGGAGAGGTCCCACGGGTTGCCGGTGGTGCCGTAGGCGGAGTTCTCGGTGGAGGAGCCCATCGCGAACTCGTCCATGTTGGTCTTGCCGAGGATGACGACGCCGGCGTCCTTGAGCCGCGAGGTCAGGGTGGCGTCGTACGGCGGGATCCAGCCCTCGAGGATCTTCGAGCCGCAGGTGGTCGGCACGCCCTTGGTGGTGAAGACGTCCTTCAGCGCCAGCGGGACACCGGCCAGCGGGCCCAGCTCCTCGCCCTTGGCGCGCTTCTCGTCGACGGCCCGGGCCGCGCTCAGCGCGCCCTCGGTGTCGACGTGCAGGAAGGCGTTGACCTTCTGGTCGACGGCCTCGATGCGGTCCAGGTGCGCCTGCGCGACCTCGACGGCGGAGACCTCGCCCTTGGCGATGGCGGTGGCCGTCTCGGCGGCGCTGTAACGAATCAGGTCGGTCATCTCGGTCAGTCCTCCCCGAGGATCTGGGGAACGCGGAAACGCTGCTCCTCGGCGGCCGGGGCGCCGGCCAGCGCCTGCTCCGGGGTGAGCGACGGCCGGACCTCGTCCGCGCGCATGACGTTGGTCAGCGGCAGCGGGTGGGAGGTGGGCGGGACGTCCTGTCCGGCGACCTCGGAAACGCGGGCGACCGCGCCGATGATCACGTCGAGCTGCTCGGCGAAGTGGTCCAGCTCTTCGGCCTGCAACTCAAGACGCGACAGCCGAGCGAGGTGGGCGACCTCCTCGCGCGTGATGCCAGGCATGCAGCGATCCTCAGGGTGAGTTCTGGTGAGGCCCGGATCCGCCTTCCGGCGGCCCGGGCCCGGGTCGGGAGCGGCCGGTCCGGCGCTCCCGTCCTCGTGGTCTGTGGCCCCATCCTAGGGGGCGCGGCCCGGCCACCGGCCAACGACCAGCGGCGGTCCGGGGTCGCCCCCGCCGCACGGCGCCGCGCGCGGCCCGCCCGGGGCGGCTCCACCGCCGGTCCCATGCCGGTCCGATGCCGTTCTACTGCGGGCGGGTCGGCGCCCAGCTCTGCTGCTTGGGAACCTGGACCTCCACCGCGGCGGCCTGCACCGCCTGGACCACCGGCGGCAGCACGGGCTTGACCACCGGCGGCAGCCGGTCGGCGGAGGCGGCGGCGGCGAACCGCTCCACCGGCGGGGCGCCGGTGCGGTGCACCCGCAGCCAGGCGGTGGCCTGCTCGGCCGGCAGCGCCGCGGAGACCAGCCAGCCCTGCACCGCGTCCACGCCCATGCAGTTCAGCCGTTCCCAGGTCTCGTCGTCCTCGACGCCCTCGGCGACCACGGTCAGGCCGAGCGAGTGGGCCAGCTCGACCGAGCAGCGGACCACTGCCGCGTCGTGGTCGTCGGCGACCATCCGGGAGACGAAGGAGCGGTCGATCTTCAGCTCGCCGACCGGCAGGCTGCGCAGCCGCACCAGCGAGGAGTGGCCGGTCCCGAAGTCGTCCAGGGACATCCCGACCCCGTAGCCGCGCAGTTCGGCGAGGGTGTCGGCGGCCCGCCGGGAGTCGTCCAGCAGCAGCCGCTCGGTGATCTCCAGCTGGAGCGCGTGGGCCGGCACCTGGTGGCGCACGAGGTGGCCGGCGACCCGTTGGGCGAAGCCGGGGTTGAGCACGTCGCGCGGCGAGACGTTCACCGCGACCTGCACCTGCAGGCCCTGCTCGCGCCAGTGGGCGAGCTGGCCGACGGCGGCCTCCAGCACGTAGTCGGTCAGCCGGGGCATCAGCCCGCTGGACTCGGCGAGGCCGACGAACTCGTCCGGCGAGACCCGGCCCTGGCCGGGGCGCTCCCAGCGCAGCAGCGCCTCCAGTCCGACCACCCGGCCGTCGAAGGCCACCTTGGGCTGGTAGTGCAGCTGCACCTCCCCGGTCTCCAGGGCCCGCCGCAGGTCGCCCAGCAGTCCGATCCGGTACGGGGTGTCGGCGTCCTGCGCCTCGTGGTACTGCTCGACCGAGGTGCGTCCGCGCTGTGCGTGGCCCATCGCGACGTCGGCGCGGCGCAGCAGCGACTCGGCGTCCTGGGCGTGCCGGGGGAAGACGCAGACGCCCGCGCTGGCCTCCAGGACGAGCAGCAGCCCGTCCAGCCGGATCGGCGCGGCCAGTTCGGCGATCAGCGCCTTGGCCACCTTCTCCAGCGAGTCCGGGCAGCCGATGCCGGGCAGCAGCACGGCGAACTCGTCGCCGCCCATCCGGGCCACCATCGGCCGGCCGCGGTAGTGCCGGGGCAGTCCGGCGAAGACGTCGTCGATGGACTCGCGGGTGGCGCTGCCGGCCGCCCCGCCGGAGCGCAGGGCCCGGTGCAGCCGGCGGGCGATGTGGACGAGCAGCCGGTCGCCGGCGGTGTGGCCGAGGGTGTCGTTGAGCGACCGGAAGCGGTCGAGGTCGAGCAGGATCAGCCCGACGCTGTACCCCTCGGAGTGCTCGGCGATGGCCTCCTGGGCGGCGAGGAGTAACGCCTGGCGGTTGGGCAGATCGGTCAGCGGATCGGTCAGCTGGTCGCGGGCCCGGTCGCGGGCGATCCGCCAGGCGGCGACCAGGACGGCCAGCGGCACCGCGAACAGCGGCAGCAGTTCCGCCTCGTAGCGGTAGACCAGCACGGCCAGCGGGATCAGCGGCGCCGCGCCGGCCAGCAGCACGCCGAGCAGCAGGACGGCCCCCGCCACCCCCTGCGGCGGGCGTGTGGGCACGCCGCCGGTCGTACGATCCATAAGCCCTGTCCTCCGTCGGGCCCGCCCCGTCGGGCCGCCTAGCGGTGAGGCACCGTACCGGTACCGGCAGCCTGCCGGGCACGGAGCGACCCCGCGGAGTCCGGCTCAGCCGGTCCCCCCACCCCTGCTGACACTCTGTTGCGCTCCAGGGTATGCGTGGCTTCACCCGACGGGCAGACTTTCAGACAACCGGACATACGCCACCGTGCCCCGGTGCCGCACGGTGTCACGATGCCCGCTAACACTGTGCGGCACCCGATGACGTTGCATCAGGACGATAACAAGCCGGATTCGGGGCTTCCGCGCGCGGGTCAGTCCTCGGCGGGCTCCTCCCCGGGTGCGGCGGCGGGCGCCTCCGCACCCGCCTCCGCCTTGGCGGTGGCGGCCTTCTTCTTCGCGGGCGCCTTCTTCACCGGCACCTCCTCCGGCTCCGGCGGCAGCCCCAGGTGGACCCGGGCGGCGGCCGACCCCTGCTCCAGCAGGATCGCGAAGCCCTGGTCGTCCAGGACCGGCAGCCCGAGCTGCACGGCCTTGTCGTACTTGGACCCCGGGTTGTCGCCGGCGACCACGAAGTGGGTCTTCTTCGAGACCGAGCCGGTCACCTTCGCGCCCCGCGAGGTCAGCGCCTCCTTGGCGCCGTCCCGGGTGTGCCCGGCCAGGGTGCCGGTGACGACGACCGTCAGCCCCTCCAGCGGACGCTCGCCCTCCTCCTCGGCGGCCTCCTCGGTGAAGCGGACGCCGGCGGCGCGCCACTTCTCGACGATCTCCCGGTGCCAGTCCACCTGGTACCACTCGATGATCGACCGCGCGGTGCCCGCGCCGACGCCCTCGGTGGCGGCCAGCCGTTCCTCGCTCGCCGCGAAGATCGCGTCCAGGTCGCGGAACTCCCGGGCGAGGTCCTGGGCGGCCACCGGGCCGACGTGCCGGATCGAGAGGCCGTTGAGGAAGCGCCAGAGCGGGCGGTCCTTCGCCTTCTCGATGTTCTCCAGCATCAGCCCGGTGTTCTTCTTCGGCGCACCGGCGGTGGTGGCGAAGAAGAACACCTCCTTCTCCTCGCCGGTCTCGTCGTCGAGCTTCGGCATGCCGGTCTTCTGGTCGCGCACCAGCACCTTGATCGGGAGCAGCTGCTCGACCGTCAGGCCGAAGATGTCGCCCTCGTTGCCCACCGGCGCCTCGGCCGGCTCCAGCGGCTGGGTCAGCGCGGTGGCCGCGACGTAGCCGAGCCCCTCGATGTCCAGCGCCGAGCGTCCGCCGAGGAAGGCGATCCGCTCACGGATCTGGGCCGGGCAGAACCGGGCGTTGGGGCAGCGCAGGTCGATGTCTCCCTCGGCCATCGGCCGCAGCTCGCTGTCGCACTCGGGGCAGTGCGAGGGCATCACGAACGCCTGCTCGGTGCCGTCCCGCAGGTCGTACACCGGACCGAGGATCTCCGGGATCACGTCGCCGGCCTTGCGCAGCACCACGGTGTCGCCGAGCAGGACGTCCTTGGCCTTGACGACCTCCTGGTTGTGCAGCGTCGCGTACTGCACCATCGAGCCGGCCACCTTCACCGGCTCGGCGAGCACCGCGTACGGGGTGGCCCGGCCGGTGCGGCCGATGCCGACCTTGATCGCGGCCAGCTTCCCGGTGACCTCCTCCGGCGGGTACTTCCAGGCGATCGCCCAGCGCGGCGACTTCGAGGTGGAACCGAGCCGGCCCTGCAGGGCGATCTCGTCCACCTTGACGACCACGCCGTCGATCTCGTGCTCGACCGAGTGCCGCTGCTCGCCGAAGTTCTTGATGAACTCCCGCACCTCGGCCAGCGTGCCGACCACCCGGTTGTGCCGCGCGGTCGGCAGGCCCCACGCGCGCAGCAGGTCGTAGGCGTGCGACTGGCAGTCGATGTCGAAGCCGGAGCGCGCCCCGATGCCGTGCACCACCATGTGCAGCGGACGGGAGGCGGTGACCAGCGGGTCCTTCTGGCGCAGCGAGCCGGCGGCGGCGTTGCGCGGGTTCATGAACAGCCGGATCATCGCCCGGGGCCGCTTGCCCTCCTTGGCGCGCTCCTCGTTCTCCACCCGGCGGCGCTCGTTCTCCTCCGCGAAGGAGGCGTTGAGCGCCTCGAAGGCCTCGGTCGGGAAGTAGACCTCGCCGCGGATCTCCACCAGCTCCGGGACGTCGTCGCCCTGGAGCCGGTGCGGGATCTCCTTGATGGTGCGGACGTTGGCGGTGATGTCCTCGCCGACCCGGCCGTCGCCGCGGGTCGCCGCCTGCACCAACTGGCCGTTCTCGTAGGTGAGGTTGACGGCCAGGCCGTCCACCTTGAGCTCGCACAGGTAGTGGTACTCGATGCCGGCCAGCTCGGTGGCGACCCGCTCGGCCCAGGCGGCGAGCTCCTCGTCGTCCATCGCGTTGTCCAGGCTGAGCAGCCGCTCCCGGTGCTCGACCGGGGCGAACAGCAGGGTCGGCGCGCCGCCGACCCGCTGCGTGGGCGACTCCGGGGTGACCAGCGCCGGGTGCTCCGCCTCCAGCCCCTCCAGCTCGCGCATCAGCGTGTCGAACTCGGCGTCGCTGACGACCGGCGCGTCCTGCTCGTAGTAGCGGGCCCGGTGGTCGGTGATCTCGGCCGCCAGCTCCGCGTGCCGCTTGCGCACTTCCGCCGGAACGTCCTCCCAGCCCTCGACAGCCACCACCGCAAGCCCTCCGTCAATCTCTCATTCCGGGTTGTCCACCAGGCTCTGGGCCGCCTTCACACTGAGTGACAACGCGGTGCGCGCATGGGCCGGGGAGGCCCCGGCCAGCCCGCAGGTGGGCGTCACCAGCACACGACGGCCCAGCAGCTCCGGGGCGAACCCGAGCCTGCGCCACAACGTCCTGACACCCTGGACACTACCGGCCGGGTCCGACATCGCCCTTGATTGAGCGGGGGCCTGGTCGGTGGAGGGAACAACACCGGCGAGGATCACGGTGCCGGCCTCGACCGCCTCGCCGAGGTCGTCGTCCTCACGCTCGGTCAGCAGCGAGAAGTCCAGCGAGACGCCGGCCACCCCGGCCCGGCGCAGCAGCGGCAGCGGCACCCGGGGCGCGCAGCAGTGCACCACGACAGGCGCGTCCAGGGCGCCGATCAGGTCCCGCAGCGCCTCCTCGGCGAGCTGGCGGTCGACCGCGCGCAGCCGCTGGAAGCCGCTGGCGGTCTTCACCTCGCCGGCCAGCACGGCGGGCAGCGAGGGCTCGTCGAGCTGGAGCACCACCTCCGCGCCGGGCACCCGCCGGCGGACCTCGGCGAGGTGGCGGCGCAGGCCCTCGGTCAGCGAACCGGCGATGTCCCGGCAGGCACCGGGGTCGGCGAGGGCCTTCTCGCCGTGCTTGAGCTCGACGGAGGCGGCCAGCGTCCACGGGCCGACCGCCTGCACCTTGAGCGCACCCGTGTACCCCTGGGTGAACTCCTCCAGCGCGTCGAGGTCCTCGCCGAGCCAGGAGTGGGCGCGCCGGGTGTCCCGGCCGGGACGGTCGGCGAACCGCCAGCCGCTCGGCTCGGTCTGCGCGAACAGCTCGACCAGCAGGCCGGCGGAGCGCCCGATCATGTCGGCGCCGGGCCCGCGGGCGGGCAGCTCCGGGAGGAACGGGAGGTGCTCCAGCGCGCCGGTGGAGGTCTTGGCGGCCTCCCGGGCGTCGGTACCGGGCAGCGAGCCGACGCCGGTGGCGGCGCCGACCAGGTCGGGGAAGGGGTGTCCGTTGCTCACCCGCCCGAGCCTAGTGCGCCGCCACCCTGCGCCTAACGCCCCGGGCGGACGGTGATGTCGGTGATCTCCGCGTCGCGGGAGGCGTCCAGCGCGGCCAGGACCGCCTTGGCCACCGACTCGGGCTCGATCCACTGCCCGGCGTCGTACGCCTTGCCCTCCTGCTGGTGCACCTTGACCTGCATCGCGGTGGCGGTGCGGCCCGGGTACACCGAGGTGACCCGCACGCCGTTGCCGTGCTCCTCCAGCCGCAGCGCGTCCGCGAGCGCCTTCAGCCCGTGCTTGCTCGCCGCGTACGCCGACCACTCGGCGCTCGCCCGCAGCCCGGCACCGGAGTTCACGAACACCACGTGCCCCTTCACCAGCCGCACCGAGGGCAGCAGCAGCCGGGTCAGCTCGGCGGGGGCGACCAGGTTGACGTTCAGGGTGTCCTGCCAGGCCTTGACCGGCAGCTCGCCGACCGGGCCCAGCTCGACCATGCCCGCCACGTGCAGCAGCGAGTCCAGCTCGACCGGCAGCGCCTGGTGTCCGAAGGCCCAGGACAGCTTGGCCGGGTCGCCGAGGTCGCCGACCAGGGTCTTCGCGCCGGGGAAGCGCTCGCGCAGCTCGGCGGCCCGACGGGCGTCGCGGGCCAGCAGCCAGAGCTCGTCGCCGCGCGCGGCGAGACGTTCGGCGAGGACGGCGCCGATGCCGGAGCCGGCGCCGGTGATCAGATGAGTGGCCATGGTCCCGATCCTCTCAGGCCTTCAGCTGCTCGAAGACCTGGGCCGGGGTGTCGGCGAAGGTGATCAGCTCGGCCAGCGGGCGCGGCAGGAAGCCCTCCGCGTCCATCCGCTCCATCTGGGTCCGCAGGCCCGCGTAGAACCCCTCGGTGTCCAGGACGACCACCGGCTTGTCGTGCAGCGCGTGCTTCTTGAGCTCCAGCACCTCGGTGACCTCGTCCAGCGTGCCCAGCCCGCCGACCAGCACGACGACCGCGTCCGCCCGCGACAGCAGCAGCGCCTTGCGCTCGGCGAGGTCGGCGGTGACGACCAGCTCGTCGGCGCCCTCGTACGACTTGTGCTTCAGGAACTCGACGGAGATCCCGACCAGCTGCCCGCCGGCCGCCTTCACCCCGTCCGCCAGCTCCCCCATCAGGCCGGTGTTGGAGCCGCCCCACACCAGGGTGTGCCCGCCCTCCCCGAGGAGCCGGGCGAACTCGGCGGCGGGGGCGGAGTAGCGGTCGTCGAGCGAGGCAGCGGAGCAGAAAACGCAGATATTCATAGTGGAATCCGGTCTATCACGCCCTGGCGCCCTCCTTCACCACCTTTGTTCCTCAGCCCTTGTACGGCACGAGCGCCTCCAGGCTCAGCATGAAGCCGAAGGGTTCCGGGATGTGGATCTCGTCGCCGAACTTCCGGTCGCTGCGGGTGTGGTACCGGTCGTGGTCGGGCTCGGAGAACAGCGTCACGGTCTGCTCGCGCGGGTCCACGATCAGGTAGAGCGGGATGCGCATCACGGCGTAGTCGTGCAGCTTGTCCATCCAGTCGTTGCCCGGGTTGGACGGCGAGACGACCTCCACCGCGATCAGCGCCTCGGCGGCGGGGGCGCGGTTGCCCGACTCGGAGAGGACCTCCACCGGTAGGTAGGTCAGATCGGGCTCGCGCCCCTTGGAGACGTCCGGGCTGACGATCTCGCTGCGTTCACTGGGGAGGTAGCCGTCCGGGGCATGCCGCTCGAACTGCCTGCGCACCTGGGCGATGTTGAGCTGATGGATGTTCGACGGCGACGCCTGCATGATCAGGGTGTCCCCGGACCACTCGATCCGGACGCCCTCCGGGGCGATCCGCTCCAGCTCCTCGATGAAATCACGGTGCTGCTCGTAGAAGCTCATGCCGTCCCTCCGGGTCTTCAGGCGCATCCGACGACGACCAGCCAAGCAGATGCCGACCGTCATGGGTCCGCACGGCCGGTTCGGCGCCGTCCCGGAGAGCGTCCAGGATGCGCACCGCGTACACCTCGGCCATGCGGTCGCAGACCTCGCCCGGCGTGAGCCAGTCGACGGCGGTCGACTCCTCCGAGAGCCGCTCGCTGCCGCTCTCCGGGCGGCAGCGGAACACCAGGGCGACGATTCCGCGGCTCACGTTCTTGTAGACGCCGGTCAGCCGCTCCACACCGACCTTGATCCCGGTCTCCTCGAACACCTCCCGCCGCACGCCGTCCTCCACGGCCTCCGTCAGCTCCAGCACCCCGCCCGGCGGCTCCCACGCCCCGTTGTCGGCCCGCCGGATCGCCAGCACCCGGCCGTCCTCCCGCACCACCACCCCTGCGACGGACACCGAGTGGAGCGGCGGTGACCCGGAGTTCCCGGCGCTGTTACCCATGTGCAGGAGAATAGGAGCCTTGAAGGGCCGTTCACGCCGAACCGGCGATGACCCGGTGAGACCGTCGGACGATGCTCCCGCGCCGAGTCCGGGCTCAGACGGTGACGGCCGGGCGCCGGGTGGTGGCGATGGTGGCGGAGCCGACGACCCGGGTGCCGTCGTAGAGCACCACGGCCTGGCCGGGGGCGATGCCGCGGGCCGGGGTGTCGAGGGCGACGTGGAGGGTGCCGTCGACGACCGAGGCGTCCACCGGGACCTCCTCGCCGTGGGCGCGCAGCTGGGCGGTGTAGCGGCCGTCGGCCAGCGGCTCGGTGCCGCACCAGCGGGGGCGGACGGCGGTCAGGCCGGTGACGTCCAGGCCCTCGACCGGGCCGACCGTCACGGTGTTGTTCACCGGGGAGATGTCGAGCACGTACCGGGGCTTGCCGTCCGCGGCCGGGCGGCCGATCCGCAGGCCCTTGCGCTGGCCGATGGTGAAGCCGTACGCGCCGTCGTGCTCGCCGAGCTTGGTGCCGTCGACGTCCAGGATGTCGCCGGTGGCGGTGCCGAGGTGCTGGGCCAGGAAGCCCTGGGTGTCGCCGTCCGCGATGAAGCAGATGTCGTGGCTGTCCGGCTTCTTGGCGACGGCCAGGCCGCGCCGCCCGGCCTCCTCGCGGATGACGTCCTTGGTGGTGTCGCCGAGCGGGAAGAGCGAGTGGGCGAGCTGCTCGGCGTCGAGCACGCCGAGCACGTAGGACTGGTCCTTGGCGGCGTCGACGGCGCGGTGCAGCTCGCGCGAGCCGTCCGGGAGGTCGACGATCCGGGCGTAGTGGCCGGTGCAGACGGCGTCGAAGCCCAGCGCGATCGCCTTGTCCAGCAGCGCGGCGAACTTGATCTTCTCGTTGCAGCGCAGGCACGGGTTGGGGGTGCGGCCGGCCGCGTACTCGGCGACGAAGTCGTCGATGACGTCCTCGCGGAAGCGCTCGGCGAGGTCCCAGACGTAGAACGGGATGCCGATCACGTCGGCGGCGCGGCGCGCGTCCCGGGAGTCCTCGATGGTGCAGCAGCCGCGCGCACCGGTCCGGAAGGACTGCGGGTTGCTGGAGAGCGCCAGGTGCACGCCGGTCACCTCGTGCCCGGCCTCGACGGCGCGGGCGGCGGCGACGGCGGAGTCCACCCCGCCGGACATCGCCGCGAGCACACGCAGGCGGCCGGTGGTGGACGGAGCGGTCGGGGCACCCGGGAAGTCAGTCATGATGAGTCCAAGCGTACGTGGTGCCGCCCGGCATTCCGCCGGGGTTTCCCCGCCGCCCGGACCCTAGCGCCGGACGGCGGCGAGACCCGCGTTGCGGGCGCGCTGGACGGCCGGCGCGATGGCCTCGGTGAGGGCGGTGACATCGGCCCGGGTGGAGGTGTGGCCGAGCGAGAAGCGCAGCGAGGCGCGGGCCAGCAGCGGGTCGACGCCCATCGCCAGCAGCACGTGGCTGGGCTGCGGGACGCCGGCCGAGCAGGCCGAGCCGGTGGAGCACTCGATGCCCTGGGCGTCGAGCAGCATCAGCAGGGCGTCGCCCTCGCAGCCGGGGAAGGAGAAGTGCGCGTTGGCGGGCAGCCGCCCCTCCGCCGCCGGGTCGCCGTTGAGCACCGCGTCCGGGACGGCGGCCAGCACCGCCGCGACCAGCTCGTCGCGCAGCGCGCCCAGCGTGACGGCGTGCTCCGCGCGCCGCTCGACGGCGACGGCCGCCGCGGCGGCGAAGCCGGCGGCGCCGGGCGCGTCCAGGGTGCCGGAGCGCACGTCGCGCTCCTGGCCGCCGCCGTGCAGCAGCGGGACCGGCGCCGCGCCGCGCGACAGCAGCAGGGCGCCGATGCCGAACGGGCCGCCGATCTTGTGACCGGTGACGGTGAGCGCGGTGAGTCCGGAGTCGGCGAAGGAGACCGGGACCTGACCGAGCGCCTGCACCGCGTCGGCGTGCATCGGGATGCCGTACTCGGCGGCCACCGCGGCGAGTTCGGCGACCGGCTGGACCGTGCCGACCTCGTTGTTGGCCCACATCACGGTGACCAGCGCGACCGAGGCCGGGTCGCGCTCGATCGCCTCGCGCAGCGCCGTCGGGTGGACCCGGCCGAGCGCGTCCACCGGCAGGTAGTCGACGGTGGCGCCCTCGTGCTCGGCGAGCCAGTGCACCGCGTCCAGCACCGCGTGGTGCTCGACCGGGCTGCACAGCACCCGGGTACGGGCCGGGTCGGCGCCGCGGCGGGCCCAGAACAGGCCCTTGACCGCCAGGTTGTCGGACTCGGTGCCGCCACCGGTGAGGATGATCTCGCTGGGCCGGGCGCCGAGCGATTCGGCCAGCGACTCGCGGGCCTCCTCGACCACCCGGCGGGCCCGACGGCCGGCCGCGTGCAGGGAGGAAGCGTTGCCGACGACCCCCAGGTGCGCCGACATCGCGGCGATCGCCTCGGGCAGCATCGGCGTGGTCGCCGCATGGTCCAGGTATGGCATAACCATCCGATTGTAGAGGCCCCCCGGCTCGCACCGGACCGATCAGGCCACCGGACGCCGCGCACCGCGGCGCTGCCCGTCCGGGCAACCCGGTACGGGGCGCGGCCCACGAGCGGCTAGCCTGACGGCCACCACCACGCGGCCGGACCGGAACCAGGACTCAGGGGGCGGAATGTCGCAGTCGGTCGATCGCGCCCTGACCCTGCTCGGATCCCTCGGCGACGGCCCGGCCACCCTGGAACAGGCCGCCACCTCGATCGGCGTGCACAAGTCCACCGCGCTGCGCCTGCTGCGCACGCTGGAGGAGCACGGATTCGTCCACCGGCTGTCCGACCGGCGCTACCGGGTGGGCGGCCGGGTGCTGTCGCTGGCGCAGCGGGCGCTGCAGGAGATCGACGTCCGGCAGGTCGCCGCGCCGTACCTGGCCTCGCTGCACGAGCGCTTCGGCTGCACGGTGCAGTTGGCGGTGCTGCAGGACGACGAGGTGCTGTACCTGGACGAGCTGGCCGGGCGGTGGAGCGGCGCGGCGGGCCGGCCGACCCGGATCGGGCGGCGGGCGCCGGCCGCCGGGACGGCGATCGGCCGGGTGCTGCTGGCCGGGCTGCCGCAGGACGGCCGGGCGGAGGAGGAGCTGTCGGCCGATCTGGCGGCGGTGCGCCGGCGGGGCTGGGCGGCGGAGTCGGCCGAGCACCCGGAGGCGGGGACCTGCGTGGCGGCGCCGGTGGCGGGCAGTGACCGGCGGGCGGTCGCGGCCTGCGCCCTCTCGGCGCCGACCGACCGGGTGTCACCGGCCGAGCTGGTGAAGCTGGTGCCCGAGCTGCTCTGCACGGCGGAGGCGATCTCGCTGGCGTACGGCGGCTCGCCTACTCCTCGCTGGTGCGAGAACCGTTGCGGTGCCAGGCCCGTGGTGCGCGCCAGCCGTACTTGAGGGCGAGCATCCGCAGGCCGAACGCGGTGAGCGCGGCGGCGGTGCCGGTGACGGCGGTGAGGCCGTCGAGGGCGATCAGGACGGCGACCAGCGCGGCACCGACCAGGGCGGGCACGGCGTAGATCTCGCGGTCCCAGCGCAGCAGCGAGGGGATCTCGCCGGCCAGGACGTCGCGCATGACGCCGCCACCGGCCGCGGTCACCATGCCGAGGGCGACGGAGGGGACGGCGCCGAGGCCGAAGTCGTGGGCCTTGGCGGTGCCGGTGACGCAGAACAGGCCGAGGCCGAGCGCGTCGAGGGTCTGCACGGCGCGGTTGATCCGTTCGACCTCGGGGTGCAGGAAGAAGACGACCACGGCGGCGATCAGCGGATCGACGAAGTAGCCCAGATTGGTGAAGGCGGCGACCGGGGTGGCCCCGATGACGAGGTCGCGCATGACGCCGCCGCCGAGCGCGGTGACCTCGGCGAGCACACAGATGCCGAAGATGTCCATGTTCCTGCGGACGGCGAGCAGCCCACCGGAGAGGGCGAAGACGAAGATGCCGACGAGGTCCAGCGACTGCTGCACGTCGGAGGGGAAGATCTGCGAGGTCACCGCACCAGTGTGACCCGGCCGAGCCTCCCCTCCGATCGGACGGTCACGCGGAGGCGGGCGCCTTGTCCCCGGAGGCGCCCTCGGGGCTGTGCTAGCCGTTCCCCTCGCTGCCCTCGGGGCTGTGCCAGCCGTTCCCCTCGCTGCCCTCGGGGCCGTGCCAGCTGTTCCCCTCGCTGCCCTCGGGACTGTACTAGCTGTTCCCCTCGCTGCCCTCGGGGAAGTGACAGGCCACCTGGTGCCCCGCCGTCGCCGCGGTGAGCGGCGGCTCCTGGCTCGCGCAGATCTCCTGGGCCTTCCAGCAGCGGGTGCGGAAGCGGCAGCCGCTGGGCGGGTTGATCGGCGAGGGCACGTCGCCCTTGAGCAGGATCCGCTCCCGCCCGGCGCGCTGTCGGCGGCGCGGGTCGGGCACCGGCACGGCGGACATCAGCGCGGTGGTGTACGGGTGCCTCGGGCTGCGGTAGAGCGAGTCCCGGTCGGCGATCTCGACGATCTTGCCGAGGTACATCACCGCGACCCGGTCGGAGACGTGCCGGACCACCGAGAGGTCGTGCGCGATGATCAGGTAGGTCAGCCCGAGCTCCCGCTGGAGGTCGTCGAGCAGGTTGACCACCTGGGCCTGGATGGAGACGTCCAGGGCGGAGACCGGCTCGTCCGCGACGATCATCTTGGGCCTCAGGGCGAGCGCCCGGGCGATGCCGATGCGCTGGCGCTGCCCGCCGGAGAACTCGTGCGGGTAGCGGTTGTAGTGCTCGGGGCTGAGCCCGCACAGCTCCAGCAGTTCCTGGACGGCCTTCTTGATCCCGCCCTCGGGCGCGGCGTTCTGCAGCTTGAACGGCGCGCCGACGATGGTGCCGACGGTGTGCCGGGGGTTCAGCGAGGAGTACGGGTCCTGGAAGATCATCTGGATGTCGCGGCGCAGTGGCCGCATCGCCCCGACGCCCAGGTGGGTGATGTCGACGCCCTCGAACTCGACCGTGCCGCCGGTGGGCTCGTCGAGCCGGGTGACCAGCCGGCCCATCGTCGACTTGCCGCAGCCGGACTCGCCGACGACGCCCAGGGTCTCACCGGCGTGGACGGTGAAGTCGATGCCGTCGACCGCCCGGACGGCGCCGGTCTGACGCCGCAGCAGGCCGCTGTGGATCGGGAAGTGCCGGGTCAGCCCGGTCACCTTGAGCAGCGGCCGCCGGTCCGGGGCGGGCGTCTGCGAGGGGATGCTCGCCGCCTGAGTGTCCGTCATCGGTTCTCTCCAGAAAGGTGGTACGAGGCCGGGCTCACAGCCGGGGCGCGATCTCTTCGGCGAAGATGCGGTGCCGCTCGGCGAGCGCGAGGTGACAGGCGGCGTGGTGTCCGGGCGCGACCTCGGTGAGCTTCGGGGTCTCCTCGGTGGAGCGCCCGCCGGTCAGCTCCGCGTAGGGGCAGCGCGGGTGGAAGGCGCAGCCGGACGGCACGTTGATCAGGCTGGGCGGGGTGCCCTTGACCGGGACGAGGCGGTCCTGCAGCTCGCGGTCCAGGCGCGGCATCGAGCCCAGCAGGCCCCAGGTGTAGGGGTGTTCGGGCGCGTCGAAGAGGGTCTCGGCCGGGCCGCGCTCGACGCACCTGCCGCCGTACATGACGAGGATGTCGTCGGCCAGCTCGGCGACCACCCCGAGGTCGTGGGTGATGATGATGACGGCCGAGCCGAACTCCTCCTGGAGGTCCCGGATGAGGTCCAGGATCTGCGCCTGGACGGTGACGTCCAGGGCGGTGGTGGGCTCGTCGGCGATCAGCAGCGACGGGTCGTTGACCAGCGCCATGGCGATCATGGCGCGCTGGCGCATGCCGCCGGAGAACTGGTGCGGGTAGTCGTCGACCCGGCGGTCGGGCTGCGGGATGCCGACCCGGTCGAGCATCTCGACGGCCCGGGCGCGGGCCTGCCGCTTGCTCGCCTGCGGGTGGTGCACCCGGTAGGCCTCGACGATCTGCTGCCCCACCGTGTAGTAGGGGTGCATCGCGGTGAGCGGGTCCTGGAAGATCATCGCCATCTTCTTGCCGCGCAGTTCGCGGACCCGGTCGGGTCCGGCCGCGATGAGGTCCTCGCCGTCGAGCCGGATCTCGCCGGTGATCCGGGCCCGCTTGGAGCGGTGCAGGCCCATGATGCCCAGCGAGGTGACGGACTTGCCGGAGCCGGACTCGCCGACGATGCCGAGGGTGCGGCCCTTGGCGAGGTCGAAGCTCACCCCGTCGACGGAGCGGACCAGGCCGTCGTCGGTGTCGAAGTGGATCCGCAGGTCCCGCACCGAGAGGAAGGACTCCTCGCCGCCCGGGGCGGCCGCGCGGGCCGGGGTCTTCTGGAGCTCGGTCACGACAGCCTCACCCGGGGGTCGACAGCGGCGTACAGGAGGTCAACCACGAGGTTGCAGAGGACGATGAAGAAGGCGGCCAGCAGGGTGACGCCGAGGATCTTCGGCAGGTCGTTGTCGGTGATCGCCTGGACGGCGAACTGGCCGACGCCCTGGAGCGAGAAGACCTGCTCGGTGATCAGCGCGCCGCCGAGCAGCAGGCCGAGGTCCATGCCGAAGATGGTGACGATCGGGGTGAGCGCGGCGCGCAGCCCGTGCCGGGTGACGACCTTGGACTCGGCCAGGCCCTTGGCCCGGGCGGTGCGGATGTAGTCCTCGCTCATGGTCTCCAGCATTCCGGCGCGGGTGAGCCGGGCGTAGAGCGCGGAGTAGAGGAAGGCCAGCGAGATCCACGGGAGGATCAGGTTGCGGGCCCACATCAGCGGGTTGTCGGTGAAGTTGGTGTACTCGAGGTTGTCGAGGATCGGCCACTCGTAGCTGAACACGGTGAGCAGCAGCGCGCCGGTGAAGAAGACCGGCAGCGAGACGCCGGCGAGCGCGATGCCCATCGAGATCCGGTCGAAGATCGAGCGCGGCTTGAGCGCGGAGACGACGCCGGTGGCGACGCCGGAGACCAGCCAGAGCACCGCGGCGCCGATGGCCAGCGAGAGGGTGACCGGGATCCGCTTGGACAGCTCGGGCCAGACCTCGAGGTGGTTCTTGAAGGAGTAGCCGAAGCAGGGCACGTGGCAGGTGGCCGGTTCCGGACCGAAGGTGTACTCGGCTCCGGTGACCAGCGCCTTGAGGAAGTTCCAGTACTGCGTGTACAGCGGCTGGTCGAGGCCGAGGTTCTGCTTGACCGCCTGGACCGCCTCGGGCGAGGGGTTCTTCCCGATGTACTGGGTGGCCAGCTGGTCGACCGTCTCGCCGGCGAGACGCGGGAGCAGGAAGAAGATCGCGAAGGTGACGGCGCTGACGACCAGCAGCAGCAGCACGGCCGCGAAGATCCTGCGGATGATGTAGGCAAACACAGTTGGTCGGCTCCGGCCGCCCGCCGCCGTCCGGGATCCTCCGGACGGCGGCGGGCGCCGCTGCCTTCACCTGCCTTCAGGGATGCGGAGCCAGGCTCTTACTTGGTGGTGCCGATGTTCAGGTAGTCGTACTCACCCGAGAAGGCCGGCGTGGACGCGAGGTTGGTGGCGTTGTCCGGGCGGTACAGGAAGACCTTGAAGTAGGTCAGCGGGACGTAGACCGCCTGGTCCATGACCTTCTTGTCGATGTCGCCGTAGATCTTCTCGCGGGCCGCCTTGTCCGGGTTGGTCGCGGCGTCGTCGAGCAGCTTGTTGACCGCGGCATCGTTCAGCGAGGCCAGGTTGCTGTTGCCGGAGGCCTTGATCGCGCGGCCGTCGACGATCTGCTGCAGGAAGCCGTAGCCGGTCGGCCAGTCGGCGCCCCACTGCATCATCATCAGGCCGATGTTGTGCTCCTTGGCGAACGCCGGGGCGCCCGCGCTGTCGGCCAGGTACTTGCCCTGCGGGTACTGCTGGATCTCGGCGCTGATGCCGACCTTCTTCAGCGCGGCCTGGATCGAGGTCGCGGCGGCGACCTCGGTGGCGCGCTCGGTGCGGGCGGACAGCACGGTGCTGAAGCCACCGTCCTTGCCGCAGGCCTTCAGGGCCTCCTTGGCCTTGGCCTCGTCGCCCTTGTTGTCCTTGGTCTCCCAGACGTTGAAGTCCTGGTGGCCCGGGATGTCCGGCGGGAGCACGGTGTTGGCGACCTGGCCGCGGATCGGGCCGCCGAGCGAGGTCTGCACGGAGACCTTGTCGACCGCGTACTGCACGGCCTTGCGGCACTCGATGTTGTCGAACGGCGCGACGTCGGTGTTGATCGCCATGTAGACCAGGCGGCCGCCGTAGGCGTTGTCGGTGCTCGCCTTGAGCTTCGGGTTCTGCAGGATCTGCGCCTGGGTCTGCGGGTCGACGCCGCCGCCCACCAGGTCGACCTGGGCGTTGCCGGCCAGCAGGTCCTTGTCGATGGTGGCCTGGTCGATGTTCATCTTGAGCACGATCTTGTCCGGCAGCTGCTTCCGGATCGGGTCGGTGCTCGGGTCCCAGTTGGTGTTCGGGACCAGGACGGCCTGCTTGCCGTCCTCGTAGGACTCGAACTTGAAGGAGCCCGAGGAGACGATCTTCTTGACGTAGTCGGCGCCGGTGTCCTTGGCCTGCGGGACCGGGACCGTCTGCGGGGCGCTGACCAGGTAGTCGAAGTCGGCGAAGGCGTGCTTCAGGTGGAAGACGATCGTGGTGTCGTCGGGCGTCTCGATCGACTTGAGGTCGCCGGTCTTGTCCTTGTACGGACCCGCGTACGGCGTCTCGTTGTCGACCAGCAGCTCCTTGAAGTACGTCGGACCGTTGGAGGCCACGTCCGGCGCGAAGTTGGAGCGCTCGACGGCGTACTTGACGTCCTTCGAGGTGATCGGGGTGCCGTCGTCGAACTTCAGGCCCTTGCGCAGCTTGTACGTCCAGGTGAGGCCGTCCGCGCTGACCTGGCCGAGCGACTCGGCGAGGTCCGGGACGAGCTTGTTGCCCGCCTCGCCGGCGCCCGGCTGGAAGGTGGTGAGCGGACGCCCGTACAGACGCGAGAAGTTGTAGATGTAGGCGTAGTACGTGTTGCCCGGGTCGAGCGAGTCCGGGGTCCCCTTCATCTCGAAGGTGACCGTCCCGCCCTTCTTGTCCGAGGCGTTGACGATGTTCTTGGTGGCCGCGTTGGCCCCGGAGCCGCCGGCGGCCTCGGTGCCGGTGGCGGCGGAGGTGGACTTGGTGTCGTCGCTCTTCTTGCTCGACGAGCAGCCGGTGACGACCAGGACCGCGGCGGCGGCCATGGCGGTCAGCGCGACGGTGCGGGACCTACGCATGGGTGAGATCAACCCCTTGAGGAAGTGATGGCTGAACGAGGGATCCTGACGTGTGGTCAGTTGCTCTTGGGATCGAGGGCGTCACGCAGCCCGTCGCCGAGCAGGTTGAAGGCGAGCACGGTGATGAAGATCGCCAGACCGGGGACCACCATGTACTGGGGGTCCACCTGGTAGTACCGGATCGCGTCCTGGAGCATCCCGCCCCAGGAGGCCTGCGGAGGCTGGATGCCGACGCCGAGGAAGCTCAGACCGGCCTCGAAGAGGATGTTGGTCGGGATCAGCAGGGTCGCGTAGACCAGGATCTGGCCGACCAGGTTGGGCAGCAGCTCCTTGAACAGGATGAACGGGCCCCGGGCGCCCAGACTGCGGGCCGCGTGGACGAACTCGCGCTCGCGCAGCGAGAGGGTCTGTGCGCGCACGATGCGGCCGATGTAGGGCCAGTTGAAGAAGCCGATCACGAAGACCAGCACCACGATGTGCAGCGGCAGGCCGTGCAGACCGAACGCGCCGCCCTGCAGCGAGGTGGAGATCGCGATGGCGAAGAGCAGCAGCGGGAAGGCGAGGAAGACGTCCATCACCCGGCTGATCACGGCGTCCACCCAGCCGCCGTAGTAGCCGGCCATGACGCCGAGCACGGTGCCGATGGTGTTGGACAGCACGGTCGCCCCGAAGGCGACCAGCAGGGAGACCCAGGAGCCCTCGATCACACGGGTCAGCAGGTCACGGCCCTGCAGCGGGTCGACGCCGAGCGGGTGGTCCCAGCTCATGCCGCCCCAGTCACCCAGCGGGAGGCCACCGAGGTCGGCGTCCAGCAGGTCCTGGTTGAGGGCGTCGGGGTCCAGGCCGAAGATCGACTCGATCGGCTTGGCGAGCACGGCGAGCAGGATCAGCAGGATCACCACGACACCGCCGGCGACGGCGGCCTTGTCCCGCTTGAAGCGGGTCCAGGCGATCCGGCCGAGCGAGCGGCCCTCGATCTTCTTGGCCGGGCTCGCGGCGGCGTCTGCCTCCGGTGCGTTGCCGGCGGTCTTGATGGGTGCGGTCATGGTCAGTTCGGTCCCCTCGCCGACGGTGGCCGGCCCACGGGTGCCGGACGCCGGGATCGGCGGCTCGGCTGGTGCGGACGTGCTTGGGTGCGGAGGTGCGGGAGTACGGGTGGGGTGCTTCCCCAGCGGTACGACGTGCTCAGTGCTGCTGCCACGCGGGATGGGCGTCACGTGGATCATGCGGTCCGCCAGCGCGTTCGCCTTTGTGGGACGCCAACCACGCGCTGTGGGCTGTTGCAGAACTCTCTGCCATCCGAACTGGCTTGCGCCAGCCCTGCCAACCGACAGATGCCCAACTGTGATCTGTGCGCATGCACCTCCCCGATCTTCGGCATAGCCCTCTTCACACAGCTGTAACAGCCATGTCAAGATGTCTGCCACCCACTTCACCGGGAACGTCCGGAAAAGCACCGAGACCGGCCTGACACTGCGTCAGGCCGGTCTCAGGGACGGGTGTTGAGCGTGCCCGGGACGGTCCGGGAGAAGGTGGAGAGGGCCTAGGGCCAATGCCAGTGACTTTGTCCTTCGATCCTCGTTGGTTGTGGTGTGGCGAGGGTGGGGCAGGTCAAGTCGCCTGCGGGTGAGCGGTTGTCGGACC
>NZ_JBEXJT010000062.1:0-42393 GCF_040609255.1 Kitasatospora sp. NPDC004723
TGACTTTTGGCACGCTGTTGAGTTCTCAAGGAACGGACGCTTCCTTCGAGCCGCCTTCCAGCGGGCCCTCCGGGCGCTTCGTTCTTTCGTGTTTCCAGCTTATCAGATGTTTTCCGCTCCGTTTTCCGGAGTTTCATTCATCCGATTTCCCGAACTGGTCCGGGGCCACTTTTCGCGACGCCCTCCACATTAGCGCATTCCGAGTGTCACTCGAAATTCATGCTTGGAGCGTGGTGCGCTGAGTGGGGTGGCCGCTTCAGCGACTCGTTCAACACTAGGCCACCTGGAGGACATCGTCAAACCTCAAGGGGCGGGATCCGGCTGGATCCCGCCCCTCAGGGTCGAAGCCGCAGGTCAGCGGCGTCGCGTTCCGGCCATCGAGGCCATTTCGATCACTTGCTCAGCTCGGCTGCGGCCAGGTTGCGCTTGCCCCGGCGCAGGACCAGCCAGCGACCGTGCAGCAGGTCTGCCTCGGCCGGCACCGCCTCCTCGTCCGTCACCTTGACGTTGTTGAGGTAGGCACCGCCCTCCTTGATCGTCCGGCGGGCGGCCGAACGGCTCGGGGAGAGGCCGACGGCGACCAGCAGGTCCACGATCGGCTGGAGCTCGGTGACCGCGGCCTTCGGGACCTCGGCGAGCGCGGCGGCCAGGGTGGGGGCCTCCAGGTCGGCGAGGTCGCCCTGGCCGAACAGCGCCTTGGAGGCGGCGACCGCGCGCTCGTACTGGTCGGCGCCGTGCACCAGGGTGGTCAGCTCCTCGGCGAGGGCGCGCTGAGCGAGGCGGGCGGCCGGGCGCTCGGTGGTCTCGCGCTCCAGTTCCTCGATCTCCTCCTTCGAGCGGAAGCTGAAGATCCGCAGGAAGTTGGGGACGTCCCGGTCGTCCGCGTTCAACCAGAACTGGTAGAAGGCGTACGGGGTGGTCAGCTCGGGGTCGAGCCAGACCGTGCCGGACTCCGTCTTGCCGAACTTGGTGCCGTCGGCCTTGACGATCAGCGGCGTGGCCAGCGCGTGCACCGACTTGCCGTCGGCCTTGCGGATGAGGTCCGTGCCGGCGGTGAGGTTGCCCCACTGGTCGCTGCCGCCGGTCTGCAGGGTGCAGCCGTAGCGGCGGTTCAGCTCCAGGTAGTCCATGCCCTGGAGGATCTGGTAGCTGAACTCCGTGTAGCTGATGCCCGCGTCGGAGTTGAGCCGTCGGGCGACGGCCTCCTTGGCGATCATGTTGTTGACCCGGAAGTACTTGCCCACGTCACGCAGCAGGCTGATCGCGGACATCCCGGAGGTCCAGTCCAGGTTGTTGACCATGCGCGCCGCGTACGGGCCCTCGAAGTCCAGGAACCGGGAGATCTGCCCGCGCAGGCGCTCCACCCAGCCGGCCACCGTCTCGGGGTCGTTGAGCACCCGCTCGGCGGTGGGCTTCGGGTCGCCGATCAGACCGGTGGCACCGCCGACCAGGCCGAGCGGGAGGTTCCCCGCCTGCTGGATGCGGCGCATGGTGAGGATCTGGACCAGGTTGCCGAGGTGCAGGCTCGGGGCCGTCGGGTCGAAGCCGCAATAGAACGTGACCGGGCCGTCCGCGAACGCCTTGCGCAGTGCGTCCTCGTCGGTGGAAAGGGCGATCAGGCCACGCCACCGCAGCTCGTCGACGATGTCCGTCACGGTCACGATTCTCCTTCGGTCGGGCGTCCCGTCCGGTGCGGGCCCGGTTCGATCGGGTCCCGGTGCAGGACGACTCCAGCGCTGTAGAGCCTACGCGGTCGCCGCCGGCGAGTTTTCGCCGCACTGGCGCGGCCGCGCCGCGAAGGCCCGGTTCCGACGTGGTCATGCCCCTCCGTGACACCGGAAATTCCGTTGTTCGACGGCGGGGGGCCCCTTCACAGTGGTCCCACCGCCGCGCGGCGGCAGTGACGTGGGTGAGGACGGTCGTGCCGCCGTGGCACGCCCGCGGAAGGGTGGCCGAGGTGCGCAGCACGCTGGTTCTGAACGCAAGCTACGAGCCGCTGACGACGGTGTCGCTCCAGCGCGCCGTGGTCCTGGTGCTCCAGGACAAGGCCGTGGTCGAGCAGGCGCACCCACTGCGCACCATGCGCGGGACCGGGGTGACGGTACCGGTGCCGCGGGTGATCAGACTCCAGCGGTACGTCCGGGTGCCGTTCCGACAACAGGCTCCGTGGTCCCGCCGCGGGGTTCTGGTCCGCGACCAGCACCTGTGTGCCTACTGCGGGCGGCGGGCCACCACGGTGGACCACCTGCAGCCGAGGTCGCGCGGTGGCGGGGACACCTGGCTGAACACGGTGGCCGCCTGCGCGGAGGACAACCAGTTCAAGGCCGACCGGACGCCGGAGCAGGCGGGGATGAAGCTGCTCCGCAAACCGTTCGTCCCGACGCCGCAGGCGACGCTGATGATGGCGCTGGGGCTGCGCGGCTCGGACGTCCGGGAGCTGGCCGACTGGCTGCCGGCCCAGGCCGTCGCCGCGCCCGCGCCGTCCGCCGCCTGAGCGGGCGCGCGGGCCGAGCGGGCCGAGTGGCCCGAGGCGGACCACGAACTGGGGGGGAAACAAGGGGGAAAGCCGGGCCGGGGACCGACGGGGGAGGTCGGTTCCCGGCCCGGCGCGCGCTCATTCCTTGGCCCGGAAGCCCGTCGCGGTACCGAAGTTGGTCGAGTGCTCGGGGACGGCGACGATCCGGCCGCCGCCGATCAGGACGCGCCCGGAGACCAGCAGCGAGCCGGTGCCGGACGGGAAGTCGCCGCCGACCGTCTCGTGTCCGCCGTCCAGGGCGAAGCGGCTGAGGTGCGCCGGCTGCTCCCTGCGTTCGTCGACGGCGAGCACCAGCGCTCCGCCGTCCACCCCGACGGCCCGGGCGGCGCCCTTCTCCCGGGCGGGGGTCCGCCAGCGCTGCTTGCCGGTGTCCAGGTCGTGGCCGACCACCGCGACCGGCCCGCCGGCGCCGTTCGCCGAGGCGGCGGTGGTGACCGTGGTGACCATCGTGCGGTCGTGGAAGAAGACGCCGGGGGTGGCCGAGAACGTGCCGTGGGCGACGTCGAGCCGGCCGTCGGCGTCGGCGACCGGGATCTCGGCGGTGGGGTCGCCGGCCGGGCCCCAGGCGAACACCCGGTCGTCCTCGGGCTTCTCGCCGGTGGTGAGGACGACGGGCGGCTCGGCGGAGAGCACGGTCGCCGTCTTCGGCCGGTTGTTCAGGCCGCGCCACCAGGAGACCTTGCCGTCGGCGGTGTTCAGCGCGACGGCCTGGTCGATGGGGGTGGAGTCGGCGCAGCTGCTGGCGACCAGGACGGTCCCGCCGGAGACGCCGCCGGAGAGGGTGCAGAACTTCCCCTGCCCGGTGTACTGCCAGACGTCCGCGCCGTCGGCGGACTGCCAGGCGACGGCGTGGCTGTCGCCGACCGCGATCACCTTGTCGTCGGTGACGCCGACGCGCGCGCCGTAGGGGCCCTTGGTATCGGTGAGCGGCTTGGTCCAGGCCGCCCGGCCGTCCTTGGTGTCGACGGCGGTGACCAGGGCGCACGGGCTCTTCGGGTCGGCCTGCGGCCGGAACAGCACGGCTCCCAGACCGGCCCGGTTGACGGTCGGCGACAGCCCGCACGGGACGGCTCCGGCGGCGGGCGGCTCCACCGCCCAGACCGGTCGGCCGTCCGTCAGGCCGTAGGCGCGCACGCCGGTGGCGTCGGCGCGCACCACCGCGCCGTCGAGCAGCCAGCTGCCGACGAGGGTGTCGTCGCCGCCGGGCCCGCCGGCGTCGGCCCGGGCGGCCCAGGTCCGGCTGTGGGCGGAGGTGAAGCCGGGCTCGCCGGAACCGTCGGCGGAGGCGCTGCCGCCGCCTTCGGCGCTCACCATCAGGCCGGCCGCGACCAGGACGCCGAGCGCGGCCACCCCGGCGCCGGTGCGCACCAGCAGGGCGCGCCGGCCGGGGGCTGCGGTCTCGGCGGGGCCGGGTCGTACGCCACGGCGGGCGCGCCGGGAGGCCGCCGGGGCGGCGGTGGGCGCGGGTTCCGCTGCCGCCTCCACGTCCGCGGCGGGCGAGGGCTCGGGCTCGGGCGCCGGCTGGATGTAGCCGTCGGCGGTGTACTCGGCACCGGCGGGCACGTACAGCTCCTCCCCCGCCGGCTGCTGCGGCACGACGACGTAGGGCGCGTACTGCTGCTGAGGGTGCTGGGACTGCCCGTCGTGGGGGTGCGCGTCCGGGACGTAGGCGTCGGGCTGCTGCTGCCCCTGGCCGTAGGGGTGGTACGGGTCGTACGGGAGGTACGGCGCCTCCGGTCCCTGGGGGTCCGCCTGCTGGTGGCCCGCCTGCTGGGGGTACCACGGCTGCGGGTGGCCGTCACCGAGGGGGTCCTGCGCCATCCGTTCCGTCCCTCCCGACCGCCTGCGCTGCGGCAGCCAGCATCTCACGGCCCCGGCGCGGCCCGGAGGGAACGGTTCCGGCTCTGTCAGGTGTGCCCTATCGGGCGGACTCGGCGGCCAGGGCGTCGTCGATCCGGGCGGCGAGGTCGAGGTCGAGGGCGGTGAGGCCCCCGGCGCTGTGGGTGGAGAGGACGAAGCGCAGGGTGCGCCAGCGGATGTCCACGTCGGGGTGGTGGTCCATCGCCTCGGCGGTGCCGGCGACGGAAACGACGATCCGGATCCCGGCGGGGAAGTCCGGGGCGTCGGCGGTCCGGACGATGGTGTCGCCCTCGCGCCTCCAGTGCGGCAGGGCGGCCAGCCCGGCGGTGATCTCGTCCTCGGTCAGCCGTTCGCGGCTCATCGGTCCACTCCTGTCGCCGGTCGCTGTCAGTTCGTTCGGGACGTGCCCGCACAGGACGATATAGAGGCCGGGCCGTCAGGCGTCGGCGACACCTCGAAGCGCGGCCTCAGTCGGTGAGCAGCTTGACGACGGCGGCCAGGCCGACGACCACGATGACCGCGCGCAGCGCCTGCGGCGGCAGCCGGCGGCCGACCCTGGCGCCGACCAGTCCGCCGACCAGCGAGCCGACCGCGATGAGGCCGGCGGCGGCCCAGTTCACCGTCGAGGTGAAGAGGAAGAACAGCGCCGCGACGCCGTTGACGATCATCGCGAGAGCGTTCTTCACGCCGTTGATGCGCTGGAGGTCCTCCTGGAGCAGCATGCCCATCAGGGCCAGCAGCAGCACGCCCTGGGCGGCGCCGAAGTAGCCGCCGTAGACGCCGGTGAGGAAGATCCCGATGAGCAGCGGCACCCCGCCGTGCGGGTCGCCGTCGGGGCGGCGGCGGGCGGCGACGGCCCGGGCGACCCGGGGTTGCAGCACCACCAGGACGAGGGCGAGCAGGATCAGCACCGGGACGATCGCGTCGAAGGCGGCGCTGGGCAGTTCGATCAGCAGGTAGGCGCCGAGCACGCCGCCGAGCAGCGAGGCGGTGCCGAAGCGGGCGAGCCGGGCGCCCTGGCCTTCCAGCTCGCGGCGGTAGCCGATCACGCCGCTGAGCGAGCCGGGCACCAGGCCGAAGGAGTTGGAGACGTTGGCGGTGACCGGGGGAAGGCCGACGGCGAGCAGCACCGGGAAGGTGATGAGGGTGCCGGAGCCGACGATCACATTGATCATTCCGGCGCCGGCGCCTGCCGCCAGGACGGCGATCGCCTCCCAGAGCGTCATGAGCCACCTCCTGTGGGGTCCTGTCGCGGTGATCATGCCGGACGGACCGGTGGGGGTTCCAGAGGCACCCGCGATTCGGGACGTACGACACACGGCCGCGGGCCCGTCGCGCGCGAGGGCCCGCCCCCGTGCGGAACGGGGACGGGCCCTCGGACGTCCGGGACCTACCGGCCGGTCACTGGGGGTCGTTCTTGCGGTACTCGCGGAGCGGGTCGATCCGGGGCCGCGCGGAACCCTTGGTGTCGGTGTCCAGCGGGCGCGGGCCGGCGGCCGGGTCGATCGGGACCTGGGTGGCGGCCGGCGGCGCGGCCGGGGCGGCGCCGTGGGCGGCCGGCGCGCTGCCGTTGGCACCGCCGCCGTTGCCGGTCAGGCCGGTGAAGGCGCCGCCGAGGCCCTTGAGCGCGTCGCCGACCTCGCTGGGGATGATCCAGAGCTTGTTGGCGTCGCCCTTGGCCAGCTCGGGCAGGGTCTGGAGGTACTGGTAGGCGAGCAGCTTCTGGTCGGCGTCGCCCTCGTGGATCGCCTCGAAGACGGTCCGGATGGCGGCGGCCTCACCGTCGGCGCGCAGCACCGCGGCCTGGGCCTCACCCTCGGCCTTGAGGACCTCGGCCTGCTTCTCGCCCTCGGCGCGCAGGATCTGGGACTGCCGGTTGCCCTCGGCGGTGAGGATCGCGGCGCGCTTGTCCCGCTCGGCGCGCATCTGCTTCTCCATCGAGTCCTGGATGGAGGTCGGCGGCTCGATGGCCTTCAGCTCGACGCGGTTGACCCGGATGCCCCACTTGCCGGTGGCCTCGTCGAGCACCCCGCGCAGACCGGCGTTGATGACCTCGCGCGAGGTCAGGGTGGATTCGAGGTCCATCGAGCCGATGATGTTGCGCAGCGTGGTGACGGTGAGCTGCTCGATCGCCTGGATGTAGCTGGCGACCTCGTAGGTGGCGGCCCGGGCGTCGGTGACCTGGTAGTAGATCACCGTGTCGATGTTGACGACCAGGTTGTCCTGGGTGATCACCGGCTGCGGCGGGAACGGCACGACCTGCTCGCGCAGGTCGATCCGGTTGCGGACGCGGTCGATGAACGGGACGACGATGTTCAGGCCTGCGTTGAGCGTCCGGGTGTAGCGGCCGAAGCGCTCCACGATCGCGGCGCTGGCCTGCGGGATGACCTGAATCGTCTTGATCAGCGCGATGAAGGCCACCACGACCAGGACGACCAGGACGATAAGGACGGGTTCCACGGACTCTCCCCTAGACGACCAGGGCGGTCGCGCCCTGGATTTCGACGACGTCGACCTGCTCCCCCGGCTGGTAGACCTGCTCGGGGTGGAGCGCTCGGGCCGACCAGATCTCGCCGTTGAGCTTGATCCGGCCGCCCTCCGCGTCGACCCTTTCCGCGACGACCGCGGTGGCGCCCTTGAGCGCCTCGATGCCCATCTTGATCTGCGGGCCCTTCCGCAGTGCCCGGTAGGCGACGGGACGGACGACGACCAGTTGCGCGACCGAGGCCGCGACGAAGGTCAGGACCTGCCAGACCGGGTCGGCGCCCAGGCCCGCGACGCCGGCCGCGACGAGCGCGCCGATCGCGAACATGGCGAGTTCCGGCATCGCGGTGATCACCAACGGTATACCGAGGCCGACGGCGACCAGAAGCCACCAGATCCAGCTGTCCACGTGTCCATCCTAGGGAGGGAAGGGCCTTCGAGGCGGTCAGTTCCCGCAGGTGGAGGGGCGGAAACCGGTCGCGCGTGCGACCGGTTCCGGTTCGACCGAGTTCGACGGGGGTCCGGTGGACCCGGCGGAGCCCCCCGGGGTCCGCGCGGAGAGCCTGTACGGAGCCCGTACCGGACCCCGTGCGCGGAGCCCGTGCGGAGGCGGCGCGGAGCCGATCCGGCGTCAGCCGAGCGGCAGGCCCTGGGCGGACCAGCGGTCGCCGTGGCGCTCCAGGGTCAGCGGCAGGCCGAAGCACTTGGAGAGGTTGCGTGCCGTCAGCTCGGTGTCGATCGGGCCGGCGGCGAGCACCTTGCCCTGGCGGATCATCAGGACGTGGGTGAAGCCGGGGGCGATCTCCTCGACGTGGTGGGTGACCATCGCCATGGCCGGCGCGAACTCGTCCTGGGCCAGGGCGCCGAGGCGGCGGACGAGGTCCTCGCGGCCGCCGAGGTCGAGGCCGGCGGCGGGCTCGTCGAGCAGCAGCAGCTCGGGGTCGGTCATCAGGGCGCGGGCGATCAGGGTGCGCTTGCGCTCGCCCTCGGAGAGGGTGCCGAAGCGGCGGTCGGTCAGGCTCGCCATGCCGAGGCGGTCGAGCAGGGCGAGCGCGCGGGACTCGTCGGACTGCTCGTAGGTCTCCTGCCAGGTGACGGTCATGCCGTACGCGGCGGTCAGCACCGTCTGCAGCACGGTCTGCTCGGCCGGCAGCTTGTCGAACATCGCGGCGCCGGCCAGGCCGATCCGCGAGCGCAGCTCGAAGACGTCCACCTCGCCGAGCTTCTCGCCGAGGACGGTGACCTTGCCGGCGGTTGGGAAGAGGTACGAGGAGGCGATCTGCAGCAGGGTGGTCTTGCCGGCGCCGTTCGGGCCGAGGATGACCCAGCGCTCGCCCTCGGAGATGGACCACGAGACCTGGTCGACCAGCGCGCGCCCCTCCCGGACCACGGAAACGTCCACCAGCTCCAGCACGTCGCTCATGCCTACGCCTTCCCCAAAAACAGATATCTCGGCCGTCGGTGCGGGCGGGCAGCCTACCCCTGGTGGCCGGTGGCACGGAGTGGGTGCGCCGCACACGCATGGGCAAACCTACGCCACGCGGATGGCCGCCGATTCCGTAGGCTGGCCGGATGCTCGTCTCTCCTGCCGACAATCCGTACGAAGAGCCCCGTTCGGGGCGGCTGACGGCCTGGGGCAACGCCCTGCTGGCCGGTCTGGTGCCGCCCGACAACGCCGCCGCGGCCGTTCTGGGGGCCGACGAGGGCCACCGGGTGGCCGGTCTGCCCGGGGACGGGCCGGACGAGCGGCACGGGCTCACCTGGGCGCTGGGACGGCTGCGGGTGCTGGGCGTGCGGGGCCTGCGGCTGGCGCTGCCGTCGGCCGGGCACCCGCTGGGTCTGACCGGGCCGGCGCCGTTCAACGAGCGGGCGATGGCGGCCGGCGAGGCGGTGCTGGCGGTCGGGGCGCCGCTGGGGCTGGTCCCCGAGATCGAGGTGTTCGGCCCGGCCGGGGACCGGTCGGCGACCGTGCTGTGGCGCTGCTCCGAGGTGAACGACGCGCCGCCGGCGGACGTGCCGTCGCTGCACGAGGCCGAGTTCGAGCTCGCGGACGGGCTGCGCCGGGCGACCCTGCTGCTGACCCAGCTGGACGTCGCCGGGGCCGGGCCCGAGGCGCTGCGGGCGCTGGAGGCCTTTCGGCGGCGCGGCCACGGCGAGCTGCTCGCGCCGGGGTACCCGCCGCGGGCGGTGCGGGTGCTGGAGTCGGCGCGCCAGGTGGCGGCGCTGCTGTCGATCGCCTCGGGCAGCCACGGCGCGGCGGTGAGCGCCTCGGAGATCGCGGCCCGGCAGGCGGTGCTGGCGCCGCTGTGGCGCACGGCCCGCCGGGCCCAGGTGGCGGCGTACAACGCGCTGGTGGACGAGGAGCGGGCCTAGCTAGCGGGTCTCGCCGTGGCGGACGGCCCAGAGGGCGGCCTGGGTGCGGTCGGCGAGGTCCAGCTTCATGAGGATGTTGGAGACGTGCGTCTTCACCGTCTTCTCGGACAGGTGGAGGCTGCGGGCGATCTCCCGGTTGGAACGGCCGTCGGAGATGTGGCCGAGCACCTCGCGCTCGCGCTCGGTGAGGGTGCCGCCGCGGCCCTGCGGGGGGCGCGGGCCGTCGTCGGCGAGCAGTGCCTCGGCGAGTTCCGGCTGGAGCAGCACGTGGCCGGCGTGGACCGAGCGGATCGCGCCGGCCAGTGCCTCCGGGTCGACGTCCTTGTAGACGTACCCGGCGGCGCCGGCCCGCAGGGCGGGGACCATGGTGCGGTGCTCGGTGAAGCTGGTGACGATCAGGATCCGGGCCCGGCTGCCCTCCTCCTTGAGCGTGCGCAGCGCCTCGATGCCGTCGACGCCGGGCATCTTGAGGTCCATCAGCACGACGTCGGGGTCCAGGGCGCGGGCCCGGTCGACGCCCTCGGCGCCGTCGGCGGCCTCGCCGACCACCTCGATGTCGTCCTGCACCTCCAGGAAGGTGCGCAGGCCGCGGCGGACCACCTGGTGGTCGTCGACCAGCAGGACGCGGATCGCGGGCACGGTGTCAGGCACCGGGGACCTCCATCTCGACGACCGTGCCCTTTCCGGGGGCGGAGTCCAGGGTGAGCCGGCCGCCGACCGCGGCGGCGCGGTCGCGCATCGAGGCCAGGCCGAGGTGGCGGCCGGCCCGGCGGACCGAGTCGGGGTCGAAGCCCCGGCCGTTGTCGCTGATCCGCAGCACGGCGCCGCGGGCGGGCGTGCCGGCCAGGGTGACGGTGACCCGGCGGGCCCCGGAGTGGCGCAGCGCGTTGTGCAGGGCCTCCTGGGCGACCCGCAGCAGGGCGCCCTCCTGGGCCTGCGGCAGGGCGCGGACCCGGTCCGCGGCGAAGGCGATGTCGGCGGCGTGGGCGCGGTCCAGGACCTGCACCTGGGAGGCCAGGGTGGCGCTGAGGCCGTCCTCCTCCAGGGCGGCGGGGCGCAGCTCGACGACCACGGCGCGCAGTTCGTCGGCGGCCTCGGCGGCGAGCCGGGCGACCTCGGCGAGTTCCTCGCGGGCGCGGGCCGGGTCGCGGTCGACGAGCTTGGCGGCGGCCTTGGCGGTGAGGCGCAGCGAGAAGAGCTTCTGCGCGACGGCGTCGTGCAGGTCGTGGGCGATCCGGGCGCGTTCGCCGGCCAGGGTGAGTTCGCGGCTGCGCTCGTAGAGGCTGGCGTTGGAGAGCGCGAGCGCTGCGTGGGCGGCGAGTATCCGCAGGAGTTCCTCGTCGTGGTCGGTGAAGCCGCCGCCGCTGTGCTTGTTGGCGAGGTAGATCACGCCGAGGACGCCGGGCTCGTCCTCGGCGTGGTCGGGGTCGAGGATCGGCATGCCGAGGAAGGCGCCGAGTTCGGGGTGGGCGTCCGGCCAGCCGCCGAAGGCGGGGGCGCTGCGGACGTCGTCGAGCCGGACGGCGCCGGTCTCGTGGAACATCGCGGCGAGCACGCCGTGCTGGCGGGGCAGCGGGCCGATGGCCTTCCACTGCTCGTCGGTGACGCCGTCGACGACGAACTGGGCGAAGCCGCCGTGGTCGTCGGGGACGCCGAGGGCGGCGTACTCGGCGCCGAGCAGGCGGCGGGCGGAGGCGGTGATCCGGCGCAGGACCTCGCGGACCTCCAGGTGGCGGCTCATCGCGAGCAGGGCCTGGCTGACGGCCTCGATGCCGGCGAGGCAGGGTTCGCAGGCGGGCAGGGTGCCGTCGGGCGGCGGGCCGACCGGGATCCGGTCGGTGGGCAGCGGTCCGGCGTGCCGGTGGTCGCGTGGCACGGTGGGCATGACGCCAACCTACCGCCGGGTGCGGGGCCCGCGCGTCCGTCCCGGGGCCGGGCCGGGCCCGGGACTGCGGACCTAGGCCCCGCAGGGCGCCGGATGGCCCCGGGAACGCCGCGGGGGCGGCCCTCCCCGGTGGGGCGGGCCGCCCCGCGGGCGGTCGGCAGGCGGTCGGCGGGCGGTCAGCCCTTCTGCATGACCTCGGGCTCGTGACGGCGCTGCAGGCGGGTCACGACGATGCCGATGACGACCGACATCAGGATCAGGATCCCGGCGTCGAACCAGAACTGCCCGGCGTTGTGGCCCCAGATCGCGTCGTACTCGGGGTTCTGGAAGTCCTTGTTCCAGGGGCCGAGCAGATGCGAGAGGTCCAGCGTGGTGGCGACCATGCCGGTGCCCCAGCGGGCCGGCATCAGCCAGGCGAACTGCTCCAGGCCGGGCTTGGAGAAGACCTGGAAGAGACAGCCGGTGAAGACGACCTGGATGATCGCGAACATGACCAGCAGCGGCATGGTCTTCTCGGCGGTCTTCACCAGCGCGGAGATCGCCAGGCCGAACATCATCGAGGCGAAGCTGAGCAGGATCAGGCCGAGGCTCATCTCCAGGATCGGCAGGTTCTTGACCACCAGGCCCTCGGAGGGCAGCTTGCGCGGCAGGAAGCCGACGGCGGAGATGATCGCGCCCTGGATCACGCTGAAGAAGCCCAGCACGATGATCTTGGACATCATGTACGCCGAGCGGGAGAGCCCGGTGGCCCGTTCCCGTTCGTAGATCGCCCGTTCCTTGATCAGCTCGCGGACCGAGTTGGCCGCCCCGGAGAAGCAGGCGCCGATCGCCAGGATCAGCATGATCGTCGCGGCGCCGCTGTTCAGGCCGAGCTGCGTCTTGGGGTTGCGGGCCAGGCCGGGCTCGTTGGGGATCAGCACGCTGACGGCGCCGAGCACCGCCGGCAGCAGGATCGACAGCGCCAGGAAGCCGCGGTCGGAGGCGAGCACCGAGACGTAGCGGCGGATCAGCGTCCACAGCTGCGAGCCCCAGCTCTGCGGCTTCGGCGGGCGGACGGCCTCCTGCACGATCTGCGCGGACTGCACCGGCTGCGCGGCGCCGGATTCGACGTCCGCCGAGTACTGCTGGTGGTGCACCGAGCCCCGGTAGCGGCCGGCCCAGTCGTGGTCCGGGTAGTTCTCGAAGGCCTGGAAGACATCGGCCCAGGTCTCGTACCCGAAGAAGTGCAGGGCCTCGTCCGGCGGGCCGAAGTACGCCACCGAGCCGCCCGGTGCCATCACCAGCAGCCGGTCGCACAGCGCGAGTTCGGCCACCGAGTGGGTGACGACCAGGATGGTGCGGCCGTCGTCGGCGAGGCCGCGCAGCATCTGCATGACCTCGCGGTCCATGCCCGGGTCGAGGCCCGAGGTGGGCTCGTCCAGGAAGATCAGCGAGGGCTTGGTGAGCAGTTCCAGGGCGACCGAGACGCGCTTCTGCTGGCCGCCGGAGAGCGCGGTGATCCGGTTGTCGGCGCGCTTGTCCAGGCGCAGCTCGTAGAGCACCTCGTCGATCCGGGCCTCGCGCTCGCGCGGCTCGGTGTCGCCGGGGAAGCGCAGGCGGGCCGCGTACTTGAGGCCGGTGCGGACGGTCAGTTCCTTGTGCAGGATCTCCGACTGCGGCACCAGGCCGATCCGCGAGCGCAGCTCGGCGAACTGCTTGTAGAGGTTGCGGCCGTCGTAGAGGACGTCGCCGCGGTCGGCCGGGCGGTAGCCGGTGAGGGCGCGCAGCAGGGTCGACTTGCCGGAGCCGGACGGGCCGATGACCGCGACCAGGGACTTCTCCGGGACGCCGAAGCTGACGTCGTTGAGCAGGATCTTCTTGGCGCCCTTGTGCTCGACCTCGACGGTCAGGTGGCGGGCGGAGAAGGAGACCGCGCCGGTGTCGACGAACTCCTGCAGCTGGTCGCCGACGAGCACGAAGCTGGAGTGACCGACGGTCAGCCGGTCCTGCGCGTCAATGAGCTGACGCTCGACGCGCTGGCCGTTGAGGAAGATGCCGTTGTGGCTGCCGAGGTCGACGATCTCGTAGCGGCCGTCCGGCAGCTGGCGCAGCTCGGCGTGGTGGCGGGAGACCTGGAGGTCGGAGACGACGATGTCGTTGTCGAGCGCGCGGCCGATCCGGATGGTCTTCATGCCGGCGGTCAGGTTGCGGATGACCGTCGGCTGCGGGCCGCCGTCGTGGACGGCGGGCGACGGCTGCGGGAAGCCCTGCTGCTGCGGGACCGGTTGCTGCTGGCCCTGCTGCTGCGGGAACGGCTGCTGCTGGCCGTGCTGGACGGGCGGCTGCGCGTACGGCTGCGCCTGCTGCGGGTAGGGCTGCACGGGCTGCTGCGCCGGCGGGGCCTGCCACTGCTGCTGCGGCGCGGCGGCGTGCGGCTGCGGGGCGGGGCTGCGGCTGGTGGTCGCCTCGTGCCAGGCCTGGGCCTGGGCGGCGGGCTGGGCGGCCGGCGCGGAGAAGGCGAGCCGGGGGCCGTTCTCGGCGTTGCCGAGGTTGACCACGGCGCCCGGGAACAGCTGCGCCTGCAGGGTGCGGGCGCCGCCGGTGTAGGTGCCGTTGGTGCTCCCGTGGTCGTCCAGCTGCCAACCCGCCCCGTTGAACGAGATGGTGGCGTGCTGCCAGGAGACCCGCGCGTCGTCGAACTGGAAGTCCGACTGCGGATTGCGACCGATGGTGTAGGACCGCCCGGGTTCCAGGACCCGCTGCTGTCCGTTGATCTCGATGACGAGTTGCGGCACTGCTCGTCTGCCCCGCTCTCTCGGTTCCCCCGATGGTGCGCCCCGGTCAGGTGGGGGCGAAAATGATCGTGAATCTGACGGGGGAATCATTCCAGCCCGCCGGGCACGGGTGAAAGCCGCCCCCGCGGACTGTGACCAGGCGGCAACGATTCGCGGACCACCGGCGGACCACCCTCCGGCGGCCGGCTCCGCCGCCGGTCCGCGGGCCCCTCCCCGGGCGCCTCCTCCGGCCCCTCCGCGGGCCGGTCCGCGGGCCGGTCCGCAGGCCCGTCCACGACCCGGACGGGTGCCGTCGCCGCGGCGGGCTGCGGGTAGCGTGGGAGACACCATGAACGCATCGCCCTTGGCCGCCGAGCCGCTCCCCGCACCGCAGCCCCGGACCGAGGACGGGCGCACCCTGCTCGTCAAGGTGTTCGGCAAGGACCGCCCCGGGATCACCACCGGGCTCTTCGCCACCCTGGCCGGGTACGGCGTCGAGGTCATCGACATCGAGCAGGTGGTGACCCGTGGCCGGATAACGCTGTGCGCCCTGGTCACCGCCCCCGCCGCGGCCGGCGCCGAGGGCGGGCTGCGGGCCCTGGTGCACCGCTGGGCCGAGGACCAGAGGCTCCAGGCCGAGATCATCTCCGGCATCGGCGACAACCGGCCGCGCCGGGAGGGCCGCTCGCACGTCACCGTCCTCGGCCACCCGCTCACCGCCTCCGCCGTCGCCGCGCTCACCTCCCGGATCACCGAGGGCGGCGGCAACATCGACCGCGTCTTCCGGCTCGCCAAGTACCCGGTGACCGCCGTCGAGCTGGCCGTCTCGGGCGTGGCCACCGACCGGCTGCGGGCCGAGCTGGCGCAGGAGGCGGCCACCCAGCGGGTGGACGTCGCGGTGGTGGCGGCCGGGCTGGAGCGGCGGGCCAAGCGGCTGGTGGTCATGGACGTCGACTCGACGCTGATCCAGGACGAGGTGATCGAGCTGTTCGCCGCCCACGCGGGCTGCGAGGCGGAGGTCGCCGAGGTGACGGCGGCGGCGATGCGCGGCGAGCTGGACTTCGCCGAGTCGCTGCACGCCCGGGTGGCGCTGCTGGCCGGGCTGGACGCCGCGGTGACCGAGAAGGTGCGCGCGGAGGTGCGGTTCACCCCGGGCGCGCGCACCCTGATCCGCACGCTGCAGCGGCTGGGCTTCCAGGTGGCGGTGGTGTCCGGCGGGTTCACGCAGGTCACCGACCACCTGGTGGAGCAGCTGGGGCTGGACTTCGCGGCGGCGAACACCCTGGAGGTGGTGGACGGGAAGTTCACCGGCCGGGTGGTCGGCGAGATCGTCGACCGGGCGGGCAAGGCGCGCTGGCTGGCCCGGTTCGCCGAGCAGGCCAAGGTGCCGCTGGAGCAGACGGTGGCGATCGGCGACGGCGCCAACGACCTGGACATGCTGAACGCGGCCGGGCTGGGCGTGGCGTTCAACGCGAAGCCGGTGGTGCGGCAGGCGGCGGACACCGCGGTGAACGTGCCCTTCCTGGACACCGTGCTCTACCTGCTCGGGATCACCCGCGAGGAGGTCGAGGCGGCCGACGTGCTGGACGATCCGGCCGAGGACGGCGCCGCGGCGACCGTCTGACGGGGCCCTGCGTGGCGGACGCCGAGGGGCGCGCGGACACCTGGTCCGCGCGCCCTGTCACCAACCTCCGTGGTCAGTACAGCTAGTCCTGCGGCGTGAAGTACGAGACCAGCGCGGCGACGCCCGGCTCGACGTCCTTCCAGGAGCCGGAGAAGCTGAGCACCGCGATGGCGGCGGTCGGGAAGCCGCCGAGCCGCAGCCGCTCCAGCGCGTCCCGGTCGCCCTCGTCGCCGGCCAGCACCTGGGTCAGGCCGAGCACCCCCGGGTTGTGGCCGACCAGCACCAGGTCGGCGTGGTCGTCCGGGGTCTCCTGGAGGACGGCGATGATCTCCCCCGGGGTCGCCTCGTAGACCCGGTTCTCGTACACCGTGCGGCGCGAGCGCTTCGGCAGCTCGTGCGCGGCGAGCTTCCAGGTCTCCCGGGTGCGCAGGGCGTCGGAGCAGAGCACGTAGTCGGGGTTGATCCCGGAGTCGGCGAGCCAGCGTCCGGCCTCCGGGGCCTGGTGGCGGCCCCGGTCGGCCAGCGGCCGCTCGTGGTCGTCGACGCCGTTCGGCCAGTCGGCCTTGGCATGGCGGAGAACGATGATCCTGCGGGGCGTGTCGGCGCTCATACCCAGCAAGCTTGGCAGAAAAGCCGGCCGGGAGCGCGATGCTGCCCGATGCCGCCACCGGACGGGGCGGGCGGTGCCATCATGCGGGGTTCACCCGGAGGTCGTCGTCCGGCCGACCCGGGTTTCCGGTCGGCCGGGATCACGGCCGGTCCGGGTTCCGGTCAGCCCAGGTTCTGGGCGACGGTCGCGACGATGATCAGCAGCACGACGATGCCACCGATGATCGCGGCGATCTGGCCGAGCTTCTTGTGGCCGTCGGTGGGGTTCGGTTCGAGAACGGGCATGCCCGGATTCTCCCATCCCGGACACGCCCGTCCACCACCGACCCCGGTCGGGCCGGGCCGGCCGTCAGGCCGCCGCCGCGACCTGGGCCGGGACCGCCTCGTCCTCGATGTGCCGGGCCCGGGCCGCCCGCAGGCCGAACAGCATCTGGGGCACCAGCAGCACCGCCAGGAAGCCGAGCGGCAGGTACCACTCGCCGGTCGCCTGGTAGAGCCGGCCGATCAGGATCGGACCGGGGATCGAGATCAGGTAGCCGACGCCCTGGGCGAAGGCGGACAGCTGGGCCACGCCGCCGGCCGACCGGGCGCGCAGGCCGATCAGGGTCAGCACCAGCGGGAAGGCGCAGTTGGACAGGCCCACCAGGACCGCCCACAGCCACGGCGCGGCGGCGGGGGCGAACGCCAGGCCCAGGTAGCCGGCGATGCCGAAGGCCGCCAGCACCACCACGAACAGCCGCTGGTCACCGCGGCGGGCGGCCAGGTTGGGCAGCACGAAGGAGACCGGCACGCCGATCACCATGGTCAGCGCCAGCAGCACGCCGGAGGTGCCCTCGGAGATGCCGGAGTCCTGGAAGATCTTCGGCAGCCAGCCCATCACCACGTAGGCGCCGGTCGCCTGGCAGCCGAAGAAGCAGGCCAGCGCCCAGGCGGTGCGGCTGCGGGTGATCGGCAGCTTCGTCCCGGCGCCCCGGCCGTCCGACGGCCCGCCGCCCTGCGTGCGGCGGGTGAGCAGCACCGGGACCCAGAGCAGCAGGGCGAGGGCGCCGAGCGCGGCCCACACCCCGAGGCCGACCCGCCAGTCGCCGCCGAGCGCGCTGGTCAGCGGGACGGCGACGGCCGCGGCCAGCGCGGTGCCGCCGGACAGCGCCATCGAGTACAGGCCGATCATCGGCCCGACCTTGTCCGGGAAGTACCGCTTGATCACCACCGGGAGCAGCACGTTGGCGACCGCGACACCGGCCAGCGCGAGCGCGGTCAGCAGCAGGAAGACGGCGGTGTTGCCGGCGAAGGAGCGGGCCAGCACGCCGGCGGTGATCGCGCCCATGCCCGCGGTGACCACGGCGACCGGGCCGAGCCGGCGGGCCAGGCCGGGCGCGGCGAAGCCGAACAGGGCGAAGCAGAGCGAGGGGACGGCGGTGAGCAGGCCGGCCACCGTCGGGCTCATCCCGAGGTCGGCGCGGACCTGGTCGAGCATCGGCCCGAGGCTGGTGACCACGGGGCGGAGGTTGAACGCGGCGGCGGCGATCGCGAGGGCGAAGAGCCAGCCGACGGAGCTGCGGCCGGTCGGGGCGGGCCGCTCGGTCTGCGGCCGGCCCCCGGCGCGGGGGGAGGCGGTGGCGGGGTCTGCGGTGTCTGCTGCGGACGACATGCGAGTCATCATAGAATGATGGGATGAATTAGTGCATCCGTGAATTGGCATGATGGCCCGACCCATCCGACCCAAGGAGTCCTTGTGGCGCTGTCCTCGCCGAGGCGCACCCCGCTGTCCGACCAGGTGATCTCCCAGCTGCGTGCCCAGATCACCTCCGGCGAATGGCCGGTCGGCTCGCGCATCCCGACCGAGGCCGCCCTCGTCGAACAGCTCGGTGTGGCGAGGAACACGGTCCGCGAGGCCGTCCGCGCGCTCGCCCACAACGGGCTGCTGGACATCCGCCAGGGCTCCGGCACCTACGTCCTGGCCACCAGCGAGCTCGCCGGCGTGATGCACCGCCGCTTCGCCGACGCCGAACGCGCCCAGGTCGCCGAGCTGCGGGCCACCCTGGAGACCTCCGCCGCCGGCCTCGCCGCCACTCGCCGCACCGAGCGCGACCTCGTGCTCATCGACGCCGCGCTCGCCCGCCGCGAGGACGCCTGGCGCGCGGGCGACGCCGAGGACTTCGTCCAGGCCGATGCCGCCTTCCACCAGGCCGTCGTCGCCGCCGCCCACAACGACGTGCTCGCCGCCCTCTACGCGGACCTCGGCGAGGTCACCCGGGCCCATCTGCGCCACGACGTCGGCCCCGAACTCATCGCCGAGCGCTACCTCGGACACGACAAGATCGTCGACGCCATCCGCGCCCGCGACGCCCAGCGCGCCTCGCACGAGGCCGGCCGCGCCATCGGCCGCTGCAACGACCCCGAGGCCTGACCCCGCCCGCCCCCCCCCGGAGGACGGCCTCACGCCTTGCCGGAGGCCCGATTTGGCGTGCTAACGTCCCGTGAAAATTCGCGGACGGCCGTACTCCGGTCAGGTGTGCACACAACGGGGAGAACTGATGGCGGATCCGGACCTGAAACTGGGCCAGGGACCGGGCGGGGGGCCGACCAAGGTGTCGACGCCGGCCCTCGACAAGGCGGCCACCGCGCTGGACGGCATCGCCAACGACAGCACCGCGGCCGGCAAGGGGGCCGACGAGTCGACCGAGGCGGCGGCCGGGAAGCTGAGCGGCTGGGACACCGCGGCGGCGCTGCGCGGCGCGGTCAAGGAGTGGCACGAGCAGGTGTCGCAGCTCAACGGCCGGCTCAACCAGGAGGCCGGGATGATGCGCCAGACCCACACCAACTACCTGAACGTCGAGCAGGGCATCGCCACGTCGTTCACCGGGAAGGCGTGAACCGATGAGCCTGCTCGGTTACGAGGACGTCATGAAGGCCGACCCGTCCGCGATGGCCAAGGCCGCCGCCGACTGGACCGAGATGGCCGGGAAGTACCTGCAGATCCAGCACCGGCTGGAGACCGAGGTGCTCTCGGTCACCGGCAACCAGGGCCTGTGGATGGGCTCCACCGCGTTCGCCGCCAACATGCACGTGAGCGCGACCCGCCAGCAGAGCGTCGACGCGCAGACCGAGGCCAAGGCCGTCGCCTCGATCATCACCGACGCCAAGAACGACTTCGAGGCGGCGCAGAAGAAGCTGAAGCAGGCCGTCGCCGGCGCCCAGGCCGACGGCATGAAGGTGACCGGCACCGGCGCCGTGATGTTCGACGTCGGCGCGCTCGACCCGGCCACCAAGCAGGAGTACCGCCACGACCGGGACTACCAGCAGGAGCGCAGCGAGGCCGCCGGGAAGTGGGCGCAGCAGATCAAGATCGCCCTGGAGGAGGCGACCGCCGCCGACCAGCGGGCCGCCCTCCAGCTGCGCCGCGCCGCCAAGGTCGGCGACCCGACCAACCAGTTCAACGGCCAGGCCGCCGGCGGCGGCGACGAGGCGGACGGCAAGCGGGCCGCCGAGCTCGCCGCCCGGATCAAGGACGGCAAGACCCTCACCCCGGAGGAGCTCGCCGAGCTCAACAACCTGATGAAGGCCAACTCCGGCAGCCCGGTCTACGGCCAGACCCTGCTCAACGCGCTCGGCCCGGAGGGCACCCTGCTGCTCGCCGACGAGCTGGAGCTGCGGCTCAACGACCGGGACGGCAAGAATAAGGGCGAGTACGGCGAGCTGCAGACCAACCTCGCCAACACCATCGCCGGCGCCACCCGGGACAGCAACAGCAAGTTCTACCAGGACTTCCGCAAGGGCCTGCAGGAAGCCGGCGTCAAGAACATCAACGAGCGCCACTTCGGCGGCGGCGCCGAGCCGATCTACGGCTACCAGACGCTGGCCACGCTGCTCCAGCACGGCAACGCCGGGTACGGCAAGGAGTTCCTGAACGACCTCGGCACCGACATCCTGAGCGCCGAGCGCGGCGACAAGAACCGCTGGGGCATGCACCAGTTCAACGGCCCGCGCCCGGACCTGGTGTACGACCCCGTGGACGGCGTGCTCAAGCTGATGGGCCAGAACCCGGACGCCGCCACGATGTTCCTGGACCCCAAGTCGCCCGGCGCCGACGACCGCCTCAAGTACCTGCTGCGCGACCGCACGTGGCCCACCACGTTCACCAACACCCTGTACGGCCCGCCGATCCAGGACAAGGCCACCCACCAGGAGGGCCTGGCCGCCGCCCTGGAGGCCGCCGCCACCGGCGACGTCCCTGGCGAGGGCACCCACAAGGGAGGCCCGCACACCCCCGCCCAGGCCCGCGTCATGGAGGGCGTGATCTCGGCCCTGGACGGGGACGGCAAGGGCAGCGAGATCCACGACGATCTGAAGATGCCGCTCGCCAACGCCCTGTCGGACTACGTCGACGACACCCACAAGATCCTCAGCGACCACGTCAGCAGCGGCGGCGGCGGGGTCAAGGAGGTGAACGGCGAGGGCCACATCGACGGCGGCGCCGACAGCCTGGTCCGCGTCCTGCGCGGCGTCTCGGACGAGCCCGAGGCCTACGCGCTGCTCTACAGCGCCGAGCGGGCCAAGGCCGCCGAGGTCATCGGCGGCCTGCCGGCCGACCCGCGCGCGGACCGCGACGCGGTCGACGTCCCGGCCCAGCGCGTCGGCACCGCGCTCGGCGCCTACGACGCCATCCGCTCGGACGTCATCCTGGACAACAAGGACGACCGGATGGAGTGGGCCGACAAGACCAGCTCGTTCGCCTCCTCGATGAACGGCACCGTGACCGGGTTCATCCCGGAGGTCGGCGACATCGCGGGCACGCTCGTCGACATGGGCATCGAGAAGTGGGCGGACGACGTCAAGAAGGACGCCCAGGACGCCGGCAACAAGGCGTCCTCCGACCACCACTTCGCGGCCCTGAACCAGAGCAAGGAGATGTCCCTCGGCTGGGGCCGCGCCAACGGCTACACCACGGACGCCCGGGCCGACCTCGTCTACTCCAACATCGAGAACGGCCACACCAACGGGCACGCCAACGCGATGAGCGCGCTCGGACGGAACGGTCAGCAGTGAGGCTCTCCCGACGCACCTGGGCGGTCCTCGCCGGCGTGCTCGTCCTCGCCCTCGGCGCGGGCGGCTTCGCCGCGTGGCGGTACACCGGCCTGTTCCTCCCGGACCGGCTCTGCGACGGCGCCGTCGCGACCGGGGACGTCCGGGCGGTGCTGGGCGGCGGCCGGCTGGAGGTCGTCCGCAGCGAGCGGTCGAAGGACCGTGAGCGGCCGGAGGGCAGCTGCGTGATCGAGGCCCGCGACGGCGCCGACCTCACCCTGCGCACCCACGGCGTCAAGGTCGCCGACCGGCGCAGCCAGGTCGATCCGGGGATGTCGCAGCCGGACCGGGGCCCGATCGGCGCCTTCGCCAACGACACCGGCTGGCTGGTGCTGCCGGCGGGCTGCCGCAAGCCCGCCGACGGTGCGTCGGAGGACTTCCCCGACCGGGACGCCGACGTCCTCAGCGCGGACGTGCGCCACCGCGGCGAGGGCGGGGTCCGCCGGCAGGACGACCCGGCCCGGGAGACCCCGGACCAGCCGACCCGGGAGGCCCTCGCCCGGCTCGCCGGCGACTTCGGCTCGGCGGTCGCCGGCTCCTCCGGCTGCGGCGCCGCCGACGCGCCGGACATGCACCTCACCGCCGCCGGCCCGGCCGCCGTGCCCGCCGCCGACGGGCGGCTCTGCGGCCTGCCGGGCGTCGGGACCGGGAAGGACCTGCCGGAGCCGGCCCAGCGGGTCAGCGACCCGGCGGCGCCGCTGCAGTCCTGCTGGGTCTACAGCGGGACCATGGCGGAGCCGGCGATCCGCTTCACCGCCACCGCCGACACCCGCTACCCGGCCTTCGCCGCCGGGCGCAAGGAACTGACGGCGCCGCTGCCGGCCGGCTGGCGGGGCACCGGCTCGTACAGCGCCGTCCACGCGCCGTGCGGCGAGGACGATCTGTTCCTCCAGCTGTCCGGGCGCGGCGACCTCGTCGACCCCGTGGACCCCGCCGGTTACGGCACGCCGCTGTTCACCTCCTGGGCGAACGCGGTGGCGGGGCAGCGCGGCTGCGAGCCGATCGCCCCGAAGTGACCCGGCACCGGAACGCCGCTGCCCGGCACCGCTCCTCGTCGGGAGGGGTGCCGGGCAGCGGCGTGTGCGAGGGGCGTCAGGCGCCGATGGCGTGCAGGCCGCCGTCGACGTGGACGATCTCGCCGGTGGTCTTCGGGAACCAGTCCGACAGCAGGGCGACGACGCCGCGGCCGGCCGGCTCCGGGTCGCTCAGGTCCCACTTCAGCGGGGAGCGGGTGTCCCAGGTGGCGGCCAGGTCGGGGAAGCCCGGGATGGACTTGGCGGCCATCGAGGCCAGCGGGCCGGCCGAGACCAGGTTGCAGCGGATGTCCCGCTCGCCCAGGTAGCGGGCCAGGTAGCGGTTGGTCGACTCCAGGGCGGCCTTGGCCGGGCCCATCCAGTCGTACTGCGGCCAGGCGTACTGCGCGTCGAAGGTGAGGCCGACGACCGCGCCGCCGTCCTGCATCAGCGGCAGCAGCGCCATGGTCAGCGACTTCAGCGAGAACGCCGAGACGTGCATGGCGGTGGCCACGGACTCCCACGGCGTGTTCAGGAAGTTGCCGCCCAGGGCGTCCTGCGGGGCGAAGCCGATCGAGTGGACGATGCCGTCCAGGCTCGGCAGGTGCTCACGCACCTGGTCGGCGATGCCGGCCAGCTGCTCCTCGCTGGAGACGTCCAGCTCCAGGACCTTGACCGGGTTCGGCAGCTTCTTGGCGATGCGCTCGGTCAGGCTCGGCCGCGGGAAGGCGGTCAGGATGACCTCGGCGCCCTGCTCCTGGGCCAGCTTGGCGGTGTGGAAGGCGATGGAGGACTCCATCAGCACACCGGTGATCAGGATGCGCTTGCCCTCGAGGATTCCGCTCATGTCAGTGACCCATGCCCAATCCGCCGTCGACGGGAATGACGGCTCCGGTAATGTACGCGGCCTCGTCCGAACCGAGGAACCGCACGGTGGAAGCGACCTCGGCGGGCGCCGCGTAACGGCCCAGCGGCACGTCGGCGACGATCTCCGCGCGGCGCTCGTCGCTGAGCACCGCGGTCATGTCGGTGTCCACGAAGCCGGGAGCGACCACGTTGACGGTGATGTTGCGCGGGCCCAGCTCGCGGGCCAGCGAACGGGCGAAGCCGACCAGGCCGGCCTTGGACGCGGCGTAGTTGGACTGGCCCGGGGAGCCGGAGAGGCCGACGACCGAGGAGATCAGCACGATCCTGCCCTTACGGGCACGCATCATCAGCTTGGACGCGCGCTTCACGACCCGGAAGGTGCCCGTGAGGTTGGTGTCCAGGACGGAGGTGAAGGCCTCCTCCGACATCCGCAGCAGCAGGGTGTCGTTGGTGATCCCGGCGTTGGCGACCAGCACCTCGACGGCGCCGTGCGCGGCCTCGACCTCGGTCAGGGCCGCGTCCACCTGGGCGCTGTCGGTGATGTCGCAGCGCACCGCGAGCACGTCGAACTTGGCCAGCTGCTCGGGGACCTCACCCGACCGGCTGGTGATGGCGACCTTGTCGCCCGCCTCGGCGAAGGCCTGGGCGATCGCGAGGCCGATGCCCCGGTTGCCTCCGGTGACGAGAACCGAGCGGCTCAACGATCCACCTCTCTCCCTTGTGTGCGCACGCCGTGATGCCCGCGCACCACTTCGTGATGTCCACGTACATCGCAACGAGTACGCAGTGTGACGCTATCGGTCGGCCCGGCGCGGCGGCGAATCGGTCTCCGACAGCGCCGCAGCGACGGAACTGTCAGTACCCGACAATTCACGTCCAACCGGTTTTCACGCGATTCGCCCACCGGTCCGCACCGGATTGTCGTGTCCACTGAGCGGCCCGTCCGGGAACCCCGCGACGGTGCACGCCCGTTGTGCCCCCTGGTGCGGCACGACGCCGGGGCCGCCGCACCGGGGCCGACGGCGGCCCGCAGCCGGACAGCCGGCCCCGGTGACGAGCGGAGGCGGAACGCGGAATGAGCGAGGCACGGGTCGGGACCACCCACCGACGCGGACGACTGGCGGCCCTGGCCGCGCTGGCGGTCGGCGCCGGAGCGGTCGCCTGGGCGCTGCGCGACCTCCCGGCGGCATTCGGCCGCCGGCCGGACGGCGAGCGGGAGGAGCGGCTGCGCAACTCCCCGCAGTACCGCGACGGCGTCTTCCACAACGCGCCCTCCGAGCTGGCCCGGACGGCCGCGGCGTCCGGCATCGACCCGGAGACGGTGCGCCGGGTGCTGTTCCAGCGCGCCGGCCGCACCCCGAACGGCGCGGTGCCCGTCGTCCGCCCGGCCGACGCCGCCGGTACGGCCGCCGAGGGCGTGGCGGTCACCTGGTACGGGCACGCCTCCGCGCTGGTCGAGATCGAGGGCTCCCGGGTGCTGCTCGACCCGATCTGGAGCGAGCGCTGCTCCCCCGCCGCGCAGGTCGGCCCGCGCCGGCTGCACCCGGTGCCGGTGGAACTGGAGGAGCTGCCGCAGGTCGACGCGGTGCTCATCTCGCACGACCACTACGACCACCTGGACATGGCGACGGTCCGGCGGCTGGTGCGCAGTCAGTCCGCGCCGTTCGCGGTGCCGCTCGGCATCGGCGCCCACCTGCGCCGCTGGGGCGTGCCCGAGCACCGGATCATCGAGCTGGACTGGGACGAGACCTGCACCCTCGGCGACCTGGCGCTCACCCTGACCGCCGCCCACCACTTCTCCGGCCGCGGCCTGACCCGCAACACCACCCTGTGGGGGTCCTGGGTCGTCGCCGGGCCGAGCCGCAAGGTCTACTACACCGGCGACTCCGGCTACTTCGAGGGCTACGCGCGGATCGGCGCCGAGCACGGCCCGTTCGACGCCGCGCTGGTCCAGGTCGGCGCCTACGACCCGGCCTGGGCGGACATCCACATGACGCCCGAGGACGCCGTCCGCGCCCACCGCGAGCTCAACGCCGAGCTGCTGCTCCCGGTGCACTGGTGCACCTTCAACCTGGGCCTGCACCCGTGGGCCGAGCCCGTCGAGCGGCTGCTGGTGGCGGCCAAGGAGCACGGCGTGCGGCTGGCCGTCCCGCGCCCCGGCGAGCGGGTCGACGTCGACAACCCGCCGGAGCTGGAGGGCTGGTGGGAGGGCATCGGGTAGCCGGCCGCCGCACCGGAAATACGCTGGCCGAAAGCCCCTTGGCGGGAAATGATGCGGTTCGGGCGCCCCTGTCGGTACCGGGGCGCCGCACCGCCGTCCGCCCGACCAGGGAGCCCGATTGCCTCCGCTGCCCCCGACCGCCACGCCCCCGTCCCACGGCGGCGTCCCGCGCGCCGTCGACCCGCTGTTCCTCGGCTACCCGCTGACCGCCCTCGCCGACGCCGCCCTCGCCCGGGCCCGTGAACTCGGCGCCGGGCACGCGGACTTCCGCCTGGAGCGGGTCCGCAGCGCCTCCTGGCGGCTGCGCGACGCCCGCCCGGCCGGCACCTCCGACAGCGTCCAGCTCGGCTTCGCCGTGCGGGTGCTGCTCGACGGCGCCTGGGGCTTCGCCGCCGGGGTCGACCTCACCCCGGACGCGGCGGCCCGGGTGGCCGAGCAGGCCGTCGCGGTGGCCCGGCTGTCCGGCGGGATCAGCCGGGCGGCGGGCTCGGCGGAGCGCGTCGAGCTGGCCGACGAGCCGGTGCACCGGGACGCCACCTGGGTCTCCGCGTACGAGGTCAACCCCTTCGAGGTGCCGGACGCCGAGAAGACCGCGCTGCTCTCCGAGTGGAGCGCCCGGCTGCTGGCCGCCGAGGGCGTCTCGCACGTCTCGGCGACCCTGCTGACCGTCCAGGAGAACAAGTTCTACGCGGACACCGCCGGCACCGTCACCACCCAGCAGCGGATCCGGCTGCACCCGGTGCTGGAGGCCAGCTCGGTGGACGGGCGGACCGGCGCGTTCGACTCGATGCGCACCCTGGCCCCGCCGGCCGGGCGCGGCTGGGAATATCTGACGGGGGCGCGGGGGTCGTCCCCCGGTGGACAGAGCCTGACCGGCACCGGCTGGGACTGGGACGCCGAGCTCGCCGCGCTGCCCGTCCACCTGGCCGAGAAGATGAAGGCGCCGAGCGTCCGGCCGGGCCGCTACGACCTGGTGATCGACCCGTCCAACCTCTGGCTGACCATCCACGAGTCGATCGGCCACGCCACCGAACTGGACCGCGCCCTCGGCTACGAGGCCGCCTACGCGGGCACCTCCTTCGCCACCTTCGACCGGCTCGGCTCGCTGAAGTACGGCTCCGAGCTGATGCACGTCACCGGCGACCGCACCGCCGAGCACGGCCTGTCCACCGTCGGCTACGACGACGAGGGGGTGGCCGCGCAGTCCTGGGACCTCGTCAAGGACGGCGTCCTGGTCGGCTACCAGCTCGACCGCGCGATGGCCGGGCTCAAGGGCTTCGGGCGCTCCAACGGCTGCGCCTTCGCCGACTCCCCCGCCCACGTCCCGGTGCAGCGGATGGCCAACGTCTCGCTCCAGCCGGTCGCCGGCGGCCCGTCCACCGAGGGCCTGTTCGCGGGCGTCGAGAACGGCCTCTACATCGTCGGCGACCGTTCGTGGTCGATCGACATGCAGAGGTACAACTTCCAGTTCACCGGGCAGCGGGCCTACGCCATCAAGAACGGCGAACTCGCCGGCCAGGTGAAGGACTTCGCCTACCAGGCCACCACCACCGACTTCTGGGGCTCGATGGCGGCCGTCGGCGGCCCGCAGACCTATGTGCTCGGCGGGGCCTTCAACTGCGGCAAGGCGCAGCCCGGCCAGGTCGCCGCCGTCAGCCACGGCTGCCCCTCGGCGCTCTTCCGCAACGTCAACGTGCTCAACACCCAGCAGGAGGCGGGTCACTGATGACCGCGACGACGCAGCCCCACGAACTCGTCGAGCTGGCGCTCGGCCTCTCCCGCGCCGACGGCTGCGTGGTGATCGCCGACGAGGAGTCGAGCGCCAACCTGCGCTGGGCCGGCAACGCGCTCACCACCAACGGCGTCACCCGGGGCCGGCGGCTGACCGTGATCGCCACGGTGGCCGGCGCCGAGGGCACCGCCTCCGGCGTGGTCTCCCGCGAGGCCGTCGAACCCCAGGAGGTGGCCGAGCTGGTCCGGGCCGCCGAGGAGGCCGCCCGCGCGGCCGGCCCGGCCGAGGACGCGCAGCCGCTGGTCACCGTCGCCGAGCAGCCGAACTCGCCGCACTTCACCGAGCCGCCCGGGGAGACCTCGATCGAGGTGTTCGCGGAGTTCGGACCGGCCCTCGGCCGGGCCTTCGCCCGCGCCGCCGAGCAGGGCGAGCTGCTGTACGGCTTCGCCCGGCACGAGCTGGTCACCAGCTACCTGGGCAGCTCCACCGGCCTGCGGCTGCGCCACGACCAGCCGGCCGGCACGGTCGAGCTGAACGCCAAGACCGCCGACCTGTCCGGCTCGGCCTGGACCGGCGCCGCCACCCGGGACTTCTCGGACGTGGACGTCACCGCCCTGCACGCCGAGGCGACCCGGCGGCTCGGCTGGGGCGAGCGCCGGATCGACCTGCCGGCCGGCCGCTACGAGACCCTGCTGCCGCCGTCCGCCGTCGCCGACCTCATGGTGTACCTGACCTGGTCGGCCGGCGGACGGGACGCCTTCGAGGGCCGCACCGTCTTCTCCCGGCCCGGTGGGGGCACCCGGATCGGCGACAAGCTGGCCGGGCTGCCGCTGACGCTGCGCTCCGACCCGCACGAGCCGGGCCTGGAGTCCGCGCCGTTCGCGCTGGTGCACGCCAGCGAGGACGAGTCCTCGGTGTTCGACAACGGCCTGCCGCTGACCGCGACCGACTGGATCCGCGACGGCGAGCTGACCGCCCTGGTCAGCAGCCGCCACGCGGCGGCGCTGGGCGGGCTGCCGGTGCGCCCGGCGATCGACAACCTCGTCCTGGAGACGGCCGACCAGGAGGCCGCGCCGACCCTGGAGGAGATGATCGCGCGCACCGAGCGCGGGCTGCTGCTCACCTGCCTCTGGTACATCCGCGAGGTGGACCCGGCGACCCTGCTGCTGACCGGTCTCACCCGGGACGGCGTCTACCTGGTGGAGAACGGCGAGGTGGTCGGCGCGGTCAACAACTTCCGCTTCAACGAGTCGCCGGTGGACCTGCTCGGCCGGATCACCGAGGTCGGCCGCACGGAGCGCTGCCTGCCGCGCGAGTGGAGCGACTGGTTCACCCGGACGGCGATGCCGCCGGTGCGGGTGCCGGGGTTCAACATGAGTTCGGTCAGCCAGGCCTCGTAGGGCCCGGCCGGGAGGAGGATCGAGAGGCGTGGACGAGAAGCGCACGGTCAGGACCAGCAAGATGCTGTCGCGCATCCTGCGGCACGACCCCGGCCGGGTCGGGGTCACCCTGGACCCGGCCGGCTGGGTCCGGGTGGACGTGCTGCTCGGCGCGCTGGCGGCCCGGGGCACCCGGCTGACCAGGGCCGAGCTGGACCACGTGGTGGCGACCAACAACAAGCGCCGCTTCGCCTACTCGCCGGACGGCCTCTCGATCCGCGCCAGCCAGGGGCACACGGTGGCGGTCGACCTCGGTCTGGCCGCCACCGAGCCCCCGCCGGTGCTGTTCCACGGCACCGCGACCCGGAGCCTGGCGGCGATCCTCCGGGAGGGCCTGCGCCCGATGGCCCGGCAGGACGTCCACCTGTCGGCGGACGTCGAGACCGCCACCCGGGTCGGCGCCCGGCACGGCCGGCCGGTGGTGCTCCTGGTCGACGCGGCCGCGATGGCCGAGGCGGGACACGAGTTCCGGGTGAGCGCCAACGGGGTCTGGCTGACGGACGCGGTGCCTCCGCAGTACCTCGCCCAGGGCCGATAGGCGTACGCACGCGGCCCCGGTCTCGTCGTCGCCCCGCTCCCGGCGTACGGTGAGGAGGCCGCGCGACGAGGCGCGCGGGTGCGCGGACGAAGGTGGTTTGGGACATGGGCAAGAGCCCCGACGGCGGGCAGGTCTACCGGATCACGGGAGCCCGCAGCAGCCTCAGCGAGGACGTCCGCGGCCGCCAGCGCCGCTACGTGGCCTCGATGCTGCTGCGGACCGTCTGCGTGCTGCTCGCGGTGGTGCTGTGGGACGTCCAGCGGTGGCTGGCGTTCGTGGCGCTGGCGGGCGGAGTGCTGCTGCCGTACTTCGCGGTGCTGCTCGCCAACGCGGGCCGGGAGAAGGCGCCGGGCCTGCCGTCCACCTTCGACGTACCGGCGACCACCCCGCTGATGCTGGGCCCCGGCGGCAGTGGGCCTCAGGGGGCGGATGTGACGCAGGGTGCTGATGGGGCCGGACGTGTGCCCACCGATTCTTCACAGAGCCGGAACTGAGCGTCCGTTTTGAGCTATTTTCCACCGATTGCCCAGGCGGAAAGCTCAAAAGAAGCTCAGATTAATCATGCAAGACCTCCCCATACCCACCCCGCCCCGTGACATACTGCGTACGCGCTCCGCATCCCCCGTCGGAGCGACGGACCGACGCCGGGCGGCTCCCCCCGTGGCTGCCCGGCGTCGCCATGTGCGCATGCCGGGGTGCGTGACAGACTGGCGGTGACGACCACCCCGCCGACCGCCCGAGGACGACCGCCGATGCTGCTCCCCGACGCCCCCCAGCCGCAGACCCCGATCTGCTCCGCGAAGGGCTGCCGCGCGGACGCCGTCTGGGAGTTGGTCTGGAACAACCCCAAGCTGCACACCCCGGACCGCCGCAAGACCTGGCTGGCCTGCGAGGAGCACCGCGAGCACCTCTCGCAGTTCCTCGGGGTGCGCGGCTTCCTCAAGGAGGTCCTGCCGTTCACCGGTCAGGGCGACGGGACCCCCGGGGCCTGAGCCCCGACCGACCCCGGACCGCGCCCCCGGACCGCGCCTCGGCCGGCCTCAGCCGCCGATGGCCGACATCGGACGCACCGGCTGGTGGAAGTCCGGCTGGTCGATGCCGGCGCCGGCCTTCTTGCCCCACATCGCCGCACGCCACAGCGCGGCCAGCTCGGCGTCGTCCGCGCCGGAGCGCAGGGCGGTGCGCAGATCGGTCTCACCGGTGGCGAAGAGGCAGTTGCGGACCTGACCGTCGGCGGTGAGCCGGGTGCGGTCGCAGGCGCGGCAGAACGGGCGGGTCACCGAGGCGATCACACCGACCCGGCCGGGGCCGCCGTCCACCACCCAGCGCTCGGCGGGCGCCGCACCGCGACGGCCCGAGGGCTCGGGGGTGAGGGTGAAGCGGGCGGACAGCCGCTCCAGGATCTCCTCGGCGGTGATCATCGCGGAGCGGTCCCAGCCGTGCTGGGCGTCCAGCGGCATCTGCTCGATGAACCGCAGCTCGTAGCCGCGCTCCAGGCACCAGGCGAGCAGGTCCGGCGCCTCGTGCTCGTTGACGCCGCGCATCAGCACCGCGTTGAGCTTCACCGGGACGAGCCCGGCGGCCTCGGCGGCGGCCAGGCCGGCCAGCACGTCGTGGTGGCGGCGGCGCCGGGTGAGGGTCTGGAAGGTGGACCCGTCAAGGGTGTCCAGCGAGACGTTGACCCGGTCCAGGCCGGCCGAGCGCAGCGCCGCCGCGGTGCGGGCGAGGCCGATGCCGTTGGTGGTGAGCGACAGCTCGGGGCGCGGGTCGAGGGCCGCGCAGGCCTCGACGATGCCGACCAGCCCGGGGCGCAGCAGCGGCTCCCCGCCGGTGAAGCGGACCTCCTGGACGCCGAGGTCGCGCACGGCGAGGGTCACCAGCCGGACGATCTCCTCGTCGGTGAGCAGCTCGGGCTTGGCCAGCCACTGCAGGCCCTCCTCGGGCATGCAGTAGGTGCAGCGCAGGTTGCACCGGTCGGTGAGGGAGACCCGCAGGTCGACGGCGCGGCGGCCGAAGGTGTCGAGCAGCACGGCGGTCCCTTCCCGAGTGAGGTGCCGCCAGGGCGGCCGGCCCGGCCTCCGTCACGGCGGGGCCGGGCCAGCTTAGTCACCGCCCGTCCGTCAGTGGGCGCCCAACCCGGTGAGCGAGCGCACCTCGAGTTCAGCGTACTTCGCCGGGTCGGCCCCGCGGCGGGAGAGCACGGTGCCGATCCAGCCGGCCAGGAAGCCGGCCGGGATGGAGACCAGGCCGGGGTTCTCCAGCGGGAACCAGTGGAAGTCGGAGTGCGGGAAGAGCGAGTTCTTCGCGCCCGAGACCACCGGGGAGAAGACCACCAGCACCACCGCGGTGACCAGGCCGGTGTAGACCGAGCTGACCGCGCCGGCGGTGTTGAAGCGCTTCCAGAACAGCGAGTACAGCAGGGTGGGCAGGTTCGCCGAGGCGGCCACCGCGAAGGCCAGGGCGACCAGGGCGGCGGTATTGAGCTTGTCGGCGAACAGGCTGAGCACGATCGCCACCGCGCCGATCCCGGCGGCCGCCCACTTGGCGACCCGCACCTCCTCGCGCTCGGAGACCTTGCCGCGCCGGAAGACGTTGACGTAGAGGTCGTGGGCGAAGGAGGCCGAGGAGGCGAGGGTCAGTCCGGCGACGACGGCGAGGATGGTGGCGAAGGCGACCGCGGAGATCACCGCGAGCAGCACCGCCCCGCCGGTGGTGCCCGCGCCGCCGCCGAGCTGTTCGGCGAGCTGCGGGGCGGCGGTGTTGCCGGCCGCGTTGGCGGCCTTGATCGCCTTGGGGCCGACCAGCGCGGCGGCGCCGAAGCCGAGCGCGAGGGTCATCAGGTAGAAGCCGCCGATGATGCCGATCGCCCAGAGCACCGACTTCCGGGCGGCCTTGGCGGTGGGCACGGTGTAGAAGCGGACCAGGATGTGCGGCAGGCCCGCGGTGCCGAGCACCAGGGCCAGGCCGAGGCTGAGGAAGTCGAGCTTGCTGGTGCCGGTGGCGCCGTACTTCAGCCCCGGTTCGAGGAAGGCGTCGGCCTTGCCGCTGGCGTCGGCGGCGGCGCCGAGCAGGGCGGAGAGGTTGAAGTGGTACTTGGCCAGCACCAGGACGGTCATCAGCGCGGTGCCGGCGATCAGCAGCACCGCCTTGACGATCTGCACCCAGGTGGTGCCCTTCATGCCGCCCATGGCGACGTAGAGGACCATCAGCGCGCCGACCGCGACGATCGTCCAGCGCTTGGCGCCGTCGCCGCTGACCCCGAGGAGCAGGGCGACCAGGCTGCCGGCGCCGACCATCTGGGCGAGCAGGTAGAAGATCGACACCACGATGGTGGAGATGCCGGCGGCGGTGCGCACCGGGCGCTGGCGCATCCGGAAGGCCAGCACGTCGGCCATGGTGTAGCGGCCGGAGTTGCGCAGCGGCTCGGCGACCAGCAGCAGTGCGACCAGCCAGGCGACCAGGAAGCCGATGGAGTAGAGGAAGCCGTCGTAGCCGAACAGCGCGATGGCGCCGGCGATGCCGAGGAAGGAGGCGGCGGACATGTAGTCGCCGGAGATGGCGAGGCCGTTCTGGAAGCCGGAGAAGGCCCGGCCGCCGGCGTAGAAGTCGGCGGCGTCCTTGGTCTGCCGGCCGGCCCAGACGGTGATGCCGAGGGTGGTGAGCACGAAGATCCCGAACAGGGTCATCGTGAGGCCGCGGTGGTCGGTGGCGGAGCTGGCGAGCAGGTTCATTCGGCGGCCTCCCGGGGCGCGTGGACGACCGCACCGCGCGCCTCGCGGATCGCGGCCGCGCCGGGGTCGATCCTCCGGTCGGCGTAGCGCGCGTACCAGGCGGCGATGGCGAAGGTCGTGGCGAACTGCATCAGCCCGAGCACCAGGGCGACGTTGACGTGCCCGACGACCTTGGTGCCCATCAGGGCGGGGGCGTAGCCGGAGAGCAGCACGTAGAGCAGGTACCAGAGCACGAAACCGATGGTGACCGGGAACGCGAAGTTCCGGAACGAGCGCCGGAGGGTTCGGAACTCCGCGCTCTCCTCGATGAGTTGGGTTTCGCTGGGGATGGTGTCGATCGGCGGCGATTCCACTCTGACTCCTCACTCCTTCGGCGTAGTGGTCGCATCAGTGGAAACGATCGAACGTGAGCGAAGTCACAGGTCCGATGCGCGCCGCGCAATGCTAGGAGGACGGGACGTCACCCGGAAGGGTTTGACAGTGTTCAGCCATTCGTTCGCTCTTTCGCAGCAGCCAATTGACCGAAAACCACCCGTCCGGGGTGCATCCGGGACATACCGAAGGGGTGGCCCCGGTCAACCGGAGCCACCCCTGGCGGTGCGTCAACAGCGGTGCGTCAGAAAGCCACCCGCACCTTCAGCGCCGATCGGTCGTCCATCGCCCGGTAGCCGTCCGGGACGCCGTCGAGGTCCACCGTGCGGTCGAAGACCAGGCCCGGCTCGATGGCGCCGGACAGGACGTCCGGCAGCAGCTCGGGGATGTACGCGCGGGCCGGCGCGACCCCGCCGTTGAGCGAGACGTTCCGGCCGAACATCTGACCGATGTCGACGCCGGCGCTGCCGCCGTGCGGCACGCCCACGTAGCCGACAGCGCCGCCGTCCCGGGCGATCGACACGGCGGTGCGCATCGACTCCTCGGTGCCGACCGCCTCCAGCACGGCGTGCGCGCCCTGCCCGCCGGTCAGCTCGCGGACCGCCTCGATCGCCGCCTCGCCGCGCTCGGCGACCACGTCGGTCGCGCCGAACCGGCGGGCCAGGTCGGTGCGCGCGGTGTGCCGGCCCAGCGCGATGATCCGCCCGGCGCCCAGCCGGTGGGCGGCCAGCACCCCGCACAGGCCCACCGCGCCGTCGCCGACCACCGCCACCGTGGCGCCCGGGCGCACCCGCGCCGAGACCGCCGCGTGGTGCCCGGTCGCCATCACGTCGGAGAGCGCCAGCAGCCCCGGCAGCAGCTTCTCGTCGCCCTGCGCCTCCTTGGGCAGCTTCACCAGGGTGCCGTCCGCGAACGGGACGCGCACCGCCTCGCCCTGCCCGCCGTCCGAGCCGACCTGGCCCCAGAAGCCGCCGTGCGGGCAGGAGGTCTGCAGCCCCTCGCGACAGAAGTCACACGTGCCGTCCGACCAGACGAACGGCGCCACCACCAGGTCGCCCGGCCGCACGCCCCGCACCTCGGCGCCGGCCTCCTCCACCACCCCGAGGAACTCGTGCCCGATCCGCTGCCCGGCCACCCGTGCGGCGACCCCGCGGTACGCCCACAGGTCGCTGCCGCAGATGCAGGCGTTCACCACCCGCACCACCACGTCGGTCGGCTGCTGGACCACCGGGTCCGGCACCTCCTCGATCCGGATGTCGTTGGGACCGTGGATGACCGTGGCGCGCATGGGGGTTCGTCCTTACCAGAGGTGCCCGCACCGGTACCGCGGGCGACCGGAGAACAATCGACCGGATGTACGACGACTGCACCGTCCACTCTATTCCGACCGGTCCCGGCCGACCCTCCGGACGACCCCCGCCACCGGCGAACCGCCGTCCGCGGTCACCGGCGGGCCTTATCCTGTTGGACCATGTACGCGATCCAGCCCGAGACCCCCGGCGCAGCACCCCGGACCGCCGCGGTCCCGGCCCAGCGCTCCGCCGCCCCCGCCGGCGGCTACGCGGTGGTGGACGTCGAGACCACCGGCCTCGGCCGCACGGACCGCGTCATCTCCGCCGGCGTCTACCGGCTGGACGCGGACGGCGACGTCGTCGACCACTGGTACACCCTGGTCAACCCGGAGCGCGACCCCGGCCCGGTCTGGATCCACGGCCTCACCGGCGACCAGCTGGCCGGCGCGCCCACCTTCCCGCAAATCGCCGACGAGTTCGCCGAGCGGCTGCGCGGCCGGGTGATGGTCGCCCACAACGCGCTCTTCGACTGGAACATGATCTCCCGCGAGTTCTCCCGGGCCGGCCTGCACGCCCCGGTCGAGCAGCGGCTGTGCACCATGGTGCTGGCCCGCGACCTGCGGCTGCCGCTGCCCAACGGCAAGCTGTCCTCGCTGGCCGCCTACTTCGGCGTCCACCAGCGGCAGGCGCACAACGCGCTGGACGACGCCCGGGTGCTCGCCGAGGCGTTCCGCCCCAGCCTCCACCTGGCCCGCTCGGGGGGCGTCCCGCTGCCGCTGCAGTCCTGCGTGGCCGTCACCGACCTCGGCGAGGACGCGCCCGCCTCCCCGGGCCGCGCCTCCTGGACCGGCGCCGCGTACCGGCAGGCCAAGAAGCGCCCGCCGTGCCCGTACCCGAACCCCGGGCGCTGGGAGGACGGCAAGCCGCTGGTGCAGGGCATGCGGGTGGCGTTCACCGGCGACACCGCCACCGACCGCGAGCTGCTGGAGGACCGCGCCGTCGAGGCCGGACTGCACATCGCCACCTCGGTGAGCCGGCTCACCAGCCTGCTGGTCACCAACGAGCCGGACAGCTGGAGCGGCAAGGCCCGCAAGGCCCGCGAGGTCGGCACACCGGTGGTCGGCGAGGACGCCTTCCTCCAACTGCTGCGCGAGGTCGCCCCGCACCCCGGTGGGTGAGCCGGTGGTGAGCAGGGCGTACGGTGCCCATGTGTACCGTTTTCTGCTCTCCCGGCGCTGGCTGATCACCCTGCTGATCGCCCTGCTGCTGATCCCCACGACCATCCGGCTGGGGTTCTGGCAGTTGCACCGCCACGAGGCGCGGGTGGACCGCAACCAGCTGATCGCCCGGTCCCTCACCGCCGAGCCCGTGCCGTTCGACACCCTGTCGGCCGCGCCCGGCTTCACCGTGCCCAAGGACCTCACCTGGCGCCCCGTGACGGCCACCGGACAGTACGACCCGGCGCACGAGTTCGTGGTCCGCAAGCGGACCGACTCCAGCGGGGACAAGATCGGCTACTTCGTGGTCACCCCGCTGGTGCTCGCCGACGGCAGGGGGAGCGTGCTGGTCAACCGCGGCTGGGTGCCCTCCGGCACCTCCGCCGCCGAGTACCCGGCCGTCCCGGCGGCACCGGCCGGCCAGGTCACCCTGACCGGCCGGCTGCGCGCCGACGAGGCCGCCTCCGGCAGCATCAAGGACCGGGCCGGCCTGCCGGACCGGCAGTTCACCCTGATCAGCAGCACCCAGCAGACCAAGGAGAACGGCGCCGCCCTGCTCGGCGGCTACCTGGAGCTCACCGCCACCGAGCCGGCCCCGGCCGAGCAGCCCGAGCTGCTCCCCGAGCCCAACCACTCCGACATCGGCCCGCACATGGCGTACGCGATCCAGTGGTGGCTGTTCACCGCGCTGATCCCGGTCGGGTTCGCGGTGATGGCGCGCCGGGAGGCCAAGGACCGCCGCAAGGAGGCCGCCGAGGCCGAGGGCGTGGCGGTCGCCGTCCCCGCCTGATCCCCTCCCCGGGAACCCTCCCCGGGGGGACCGTCAGAGCACGTCGTCCAGGTCGCGCAGCAGCCGGGCCTTGGCCCGGGCCCCGACCACCGACTTCACCGGCTCGCCACCGCGGAACACCATCAGCGTCGGCATGGACAGCACCCCGTACGCCGCCTGGGTCTGCGGATTGTGGTCGACGTCCAGGCTGACCACCGTCAGCCGGTGCGCCTCCTCCCGGGCCAGCTCGGCCAGCACCGGCGCCATCTGCCGGCACGGCGGGCACCAGTCCGCCGTGAAGTCCACCAGTACCGGCCCTTCGGCCGCCAGCACCTCGGCGGCGAAGGTCTCGTCCGTCACCGCCGCCACCCCTGCGATCTGCACCATGGCCTACCTCTCCCACTCGTCCCGGTCGTGGACCGCGGCTGCGGCCCACTCGCACTGCGGCGGCTCCGCGGCGGCCCCCGCGGCGAGCGCGTCGCGCTCCCGCTCGGCCCGGGCGTACTGCTCGGAGACCCGGGTCCTGACCTCCTGGAGCCGGGCGATGCACTCGTCCAGCTCGGACAGCTTCTTCCGGTAGACCTCCAGCGAGGCCGGGCAGGAGTCGCCGTGCGGATGACCCGCCTGCAGGCACTCGACGAACGGCCTGGTCTCCTCCAGGCCGAAGCCGAAGTCCTGCAGGGTGCGGATCTGCCGCAGCAGCCGCAGGTCCGCCTCCCCGTAGGCGCGGTACCCGTTGCCGGCCCGCCGGGCGGGCAGCAGCCCGAGCTGCTCGTAGTACCGCAGTGCCCGGGTGGTCGTCCCCGCCCGCTTCGCCAGTTCACCGATCCGCATGTCCGGACCCTGCCCTTCCGGCAGCCGTTCGAACGCCGCCGGGAACGACGGTAGACCTTGACGCGCACGTCAACGCCAGCGCCGACGCACCGGGCCGGCCGAGCCGGGCGCGCCGCGCGGGGGCCGCTGCGCACCGCCGGGGCCGACGCGGCAGGATGACTCCATGGATCTTGGACTGCAGGACAAGGTGTACGTGGTCACCGGCGCGACCCGGGGCCTGGGCCTGGCCACCGCCCGTGAGCTCGCCGCCGACGGCGCCCGGGTGCTGGTCACCGGCCGCAAGCCGGAGGCCGTGGAGGCGGCCGTCGCCGAGCTCGCCGCCCTCGGCGGCGGAGCGGAGGCGGTGCACGGGCTGGTGGCCGACAACGGCGACCCGGCGACCGCCGAGCGGCTGGTCGCGACGGCCGTCGAGCGGTTCGGCCGGCTGGACGGCGTGCTGATCAGCGTCGGCGGGCCGCAGGCCGGCCCGGTCGCCACCGCCCCCGAGGAGGCCTGGCGGGACGCCTTCGAGTCGGTCTTCCTGGGCGCCCTGCGGATCGCCCGCGCCGCCGCCGCGGAGCTCGGCGAGGGCGGCGTGATCGGCTTCGTGCTCTCCGGCTCGGTCCGCCAGCCCATCGCGGGCCTCGGCATCTCCAACGGTCTGCGCCCGGGCCTGGCGATGGCCGCCAAGTCGCTCGCCGACGAACTCGGCCCGCGCGGCATCCGGGTGGTCGGCCTGCTGCCGGCCCGGATCGACACCGACCGGGTGCGCGAGCTCGACGCCCTCGGCGGCGACGTCGAGGCCGCCCGCGCCCGGCACAGCGCCGACATCCCGCTCGGCCGCTACGGCACCCCCGAGGAGTTCGGCAAGGTCGCCGCCTTCCTGCTCTCCCCCGCCGCCTCCTACCTCACCGGGGTGATGGTCCCGGTGGACGGCGGCGCACTGCGCGGCCTCTGAGCGGCGCCGGGCGGCGTCAGACCACCCGCGGCTGCCGGCCGCGGCGACGGCGGCGCCGCCCGGTGACCTCCGGGCGGGCCGCGATCACCCGGATCCGCAGGTCGGCGGGCAGGTCCGGCAGCCCCAGACTGGTCAGCGCCCCGGCGCGCGGGCCGGTCTCGAAGTGCTCGGCGAGCGCGGCCGGATCACCGCCCGGGGTCATCCGGACGGCCGCCCGCAGCCGCGGGTGCCGCGCTCCGCGCACCAGCCGGACGCCCACCCGCTCGACCTCCGGCAGCTCGACGGCGCCGCTCTCCACCGCCTCCTCCAGCGCCCTGGTGCGCAGCCGCAGCCGCAGGCCCGGCGCCCCCGGCGTCGGCAGCGCCACGGTCGTCGGACCGCTGCGACGCAGCTGGGCCACCAGCCACCAGGCGGTGCCCGCGGCCACCACCGCCAGCCCGGTGATCACCACCGGCCACCACCACGCGGAGCCGGCCCACCGGGTGCGCGAGCTCGCGCTCAGCACCGGCTGGTCGGGCGAGGTGAGCGGCCACCAGGACGGCGGGTCGACGCCGAGGTGCCCGTAGAGGTCGAGCCCGCCGGCCAGCACCAGCGCCCCGGCCGCCAGCAGCACCAGCCCGACCACGCCCAGCAGCAGCCGGTTCACCGTTCCCCGGTTCACCCGGTGCCCCCGTCCGCCGCGGCGTCCGCCGTCGGCTTCGCCCGTCCGCGGCGGCCGGCCGTCCGCACCTCCAGCCGCAGCGGCCGGGCCAGGGTGACCGCCGCCAGCTCCTCGCGCAGCCGGCGCTGCACCGAGGCCGGGTCGGCGGGGCCGACGAGCCTGATCCGCACCCGGCGCCGGCTGACCCGCACCCGCAGGTGCTCGACGCCCGGCAGCCCGGCGGCCCGGTCGGCCAGCAGGGCCGCCACCCCGGAGCGGTCGATCACCGCCGCGGTGTCCCCGTGCGGGCGCAGCGGCAGCCAGCGGCCGAGACCGGGCGCGAGGGCGAGCCACAGCAGCCAACCGCCGAGCAGCACGCCCGCGCCGGCGCCGAGCAGCACGGCCAGGTCGTCCAGGTGCCGGGTGGCGAGCTCCTCGGCCAGCTCCGCCCGCCACTGCCGGGCCCGGTGCCCGGTCCGGACGGCGATCACGTCGTACAGCAGCGCCCCGGCCGCCACCAGCAGCACGGTGGCCACCACCGCGGCCGCCGTGGTCCGCAGCGCCCGTGGCCGCCGCACCTTCCCCACCCCCGGCTCGGAGCCGCCCTCCCCCGCGCTCACCGCGCCCCCTCCGCCACCGCCCCGGCCCGCGCCCTCACCGGGCGGCCTCCGCCACCAGGCGCTCGACCACCACCACGACCTCGCCCACCCGGGCACCGGTCAGGGTGCGGATGTCGGCGGCGACGCGGTCGCGGACGGCGCGGGCGAGGGCGGCGAGGTCGGCCGGGAAGGGGAGGTCGGCGGAGACCCGGACGGTGACGGGGGTGCCCGGGGTGGCGGGGCCGGTGACCGAGACCTTCGGCGGGCCGCCGCGCACGGTCCGGCCGTGCCAGGCGTCGGCGAGCGCCTCGCGGGCGGCGCGGGCGGCGATCCGGGCGTAGACGCGGTCGGCGATCCGCAGCCGGCCACGGGCACCGGGTTCCCGGTGGGCGGGCGCCGGGGCGAGGGCCGCCATCAGCGGCGCCGGTCGCGGCCGCGCAGCAGGTCGCCGAGCTCGCCGGGTTCGATGTCGCCCTCCAGCAGCCGGCCGACCACGAATCCGACCACCCCGAGCGCCGCCACCAGCAGAAACGCCGCGAAGCCGCCGAAGTACCCCGCGAACCCGAGGGCCATGCCCACCACCAGGCCGACGATGGCCAGGCTCATCCGTTCCACCTCGTCTTCCACCGCCGCCGACTGTTCTTCCCGGCTACTTCAGCTTGGGCCGCTGCCCGGAGGAGGGCTCCTCCTCTTCCTCCTCCTCGACGTCGGGCTCGTCGGGCAGGTGGACGTCGTTGACGGCGATGTTGACCTCGACGACTTCCAGTCCGGTCATCCGCTCGACCGCGTCGATGATGTTCTCCCGCACCTGACGGGCGAGTTCGGGGATGACGACGCCGTACTCGACGACCAGCGCGATGTCGATGGCGGTCTGCTTCTCCCCCACCTCGGCCTTGATGCCGCGCCCGACGCTGCCGCGCCCGCCGGGGACCCGGTCCCGCATCGCGCCGAAGGTGCGGGCGAGGCCGGAGCCGAGGGCGTGGATGCCGCTGACCTCGCGCGCGGCCATCCCGGCGATCTTCTCGACCACGCCGACCGCCAGGGCGGTGCGGCCGCGCTCGCCGACCGCGTGCCCGGCCTCCGAACTCGCCGGGGAGGCGGGGGCGGCGGCGTGGGCGTGCGGGGCGTTCTTGTGCAGGGTGGCGGGCGTCGGAGTGTCAGGCATGGCTCATCTCCCGTCGTGCGGCTCCAGCTATATCGCAAATCGCTCCAACTCTGGCATTTCGCCACGAATCCCGCCCCCGGAGCAGCCGGAAGGCCCGAACGCCGGGAGGCCCGGCCCGGTGGGTGCTCCCCACGGGACCGGGCCTCCCGGCGCGGCGGCGGGCGGTCAGTCGCCGAGGCCGGCAAGGTCGCGCAGCCGGCGGGCCTGCGCCGCCCGTTCGGCCGAACGCTGCTCGTCGTAGGAGCGGCCGGCGGCGCCCTGCAGCAGCGCCTTGGTCTCGATGACCGCGTTGCGCGGGGCGGCGAGCAGGGCGGCGGCGAGGTCGCGGGCGGCGGCGTCCAGCTCGGCGGCCGGGACGGCGAGGTTGGCCAGGCCGATCGCGGTGGCCTCCTCGGCGCCGACCCAGCGGCCGGTGGCGCAGATCTCCAGTGCCCTGGCGTAGCCGACGAGTTCGGTCAGCGGCTTGGTGCCGGCGAGGTCGGGGACGAGGCCGAGCGAGGTCTCCTTCATGGAGAACTGGACGTCCTCGGCGACCACCCGCAGGTCACAGCCGAGGGCGAGCTGGAAACCGGCGCCGACGGCGTGGCCCTGGACGGCGGCCACGGTGAGCACGTCGGGGCGGCGCCACCAGGTGAAGGCCTCCTGGTAGCCGGCGATGGTCTCGTCGAGCTCCTTGTCGCCGGCGGCGGCCAGCTGGAGGAAGCTGGGCTCGCCGGGGATGCCCTCGGGGGTGAACATCGCGCGGTCGAGGCCGGCGGAGAAGGAGACGCCCTCGGCGCGGAGCAGCACCACCCGGACGGTTCCGGGCAGCTCGCGCCCGATGGCGGTGAGGGCGCGCCACAGGGCGGGCGACTGGGCGTTTCGCCGCTTGGGCTGACAGAGGGTGACGACGGCGAGTTCGCCGTCGATCTCCAGGCGGACGCCGTCCTGCTCCCGGTGCGGGGTCTGCGGATCGGTGGCGGGAGCGGTCATGCGGGAACCTCCGGTGGCGAGGGTGCTTGGCTACCGGAGAGTAACAAAACTGGCGGCGCGACGGCAGGGGGTGGCCGCCGGACACCTCGCGGCGACGGGCGGCCGGGTCTGCGCGCGGTCGCGACATGACGATCGGCGGCCGGTTCGCCCGGGCCGGGGGCGGACGATCAACGGTCGTCCCCCCGGTCGGCGCCCTGCCGCCGAGTCATCCGTCCAGTGGATTGACGGAGCGTCAGGAACCAGCTCCAGCAGGAGCTTTGTTCTTGCCCCGCGTGGCACCGCCACGGCCCCGGAGAATCACCCCGGACTCGCTCAGCATGCGGTGCACGAAGCCGTAGGAACGACCGGTCTCCTCCGCGAGGGCACGAATGCTCGCCCCGGAGTCGTACTTCCTCTTGAGATCGGCCGCGAGCTTCTCACGCGCGGCACCGGTCACCCGGCTGCCCTTTTTCAGAGTCTCGGCCACCCGTGCCTCCTCGTAGCGTTGCTCGGTCAGATTCCCATGATCACCCATCCACCGCGTCCTGGCCACCCATTCGACAAGGTCCATGTCCGCAACGGGCGGTCCTGCGGTGGTGATCCGAGCGCACAAGGGCGCTCACGCTGAGTGCACGCCCCCGGGGACGCACCGCCGTTCGACGCGAAAGGGCTGATCAGCAGCGTGGGTCCGGCCACGATCGGGTGGTGGGCCGACGGAAGCTCCTCAAACGGAATGCAGGACCTCTTCATTCCCGGACACGCCGAAAGGACTAGTTTTTCTGGCCCAAAAATCGGAGGGCACGTCTACGGCCGGCCGGCCTGATCGTGCTCTCCCGGAGGCCCGGTCGTCCGTACGGACGACCGGGC
>NZ_JBEXJT010000063.1:0-40756 GCF_040609255.1 Kitasatospora sp. NPDC004723
GGGCTTGTTGTGGGGGGTGGGGGGGGGGGGTTCGTGGTGGGGGGGGGGGTGGGGGTGGGGGGGGGGGGGGGGGGCCCGCGGCGGGCCCCCCCCCCCCCCCCCCCCCCCCCGCCGGGTCCTGTGCGCCCGCTGCGGGTTCGGGGGCCGCTCTGATGTCGTGACTGTTGGGGGTTGGCCCGGGGGTGGGAGGTCGGCGGGGTGGGTCGACCTTTCGTTTCGGTGGCCGGAGGGTGAAACCTTTCTGCGGGTGGCTGCTTGACGGTGTGCTTGGTGTTCAGGACCTGGGAGTGGGAAGTCGGCGTGGCCGGCTTCCTGCTCCGGGGGGAGGGGTGGGTGGAACGCCGACCCGGCCTGGATCGGGTGTGGCGGGATCTCGTAGGGTGGCGCACACGGGTGTGGTGACCGGCACCACGCGGGGTACGAGGCAGCAGAACGCCGCTGGGCGGCGGGGCGGGGCGGTGACCTGGAGATGGCGGAGACGAAGGCGGTCCCCGGAGGTCCGGAGCCCGTACCGGACGCGGGTCCCCGGGACGCCGTACCGCCGCCGTCCGCGCGCAACGCCTACGAGGAGCACCCGCCCGGACCGGCCGCCCTGTACGAACCCCCCGCCCCGCTGCCCGCGCCCGGCCCGGTGCCCGGACCGCCCGCGCCGTCCACCGGATGGACCGTCACCGGCATGCCCGCCATGGGTGGTGCCCCCGGCGGAACGGCCACCCCGCCGCCGTACACGGCTCCCGGCACCACCCCCGCGCACGGCCTGCCTGGTCCGGGCGGCCTGGGCGGCGGGCCGCGCGGCCGGATCCTGGTCGTCGAGGGCGGCTACGGCACCTCCGGCCGCCGCACCTGGGGGCGCGGCGGACCGGCCCAGGCGCCGGTGCTGTCCGCGATGCTCGCCGCCGTCTCCCCGCAGGTGCTGCTCGCCGCCGACGCCGTCGACGCCGTCCACCTGCCCGGCGCCAGCGACCCGCACACCGTCCTCGCCCACCTGCGCGCCGCCGCCCGCCACCCCGGACCGCTGCTCGTCCACCTCGGCGGCCACCTGCTCGCCGACAAGCGCGGCGGCCAGCTCCACCTCACCCTGCGGGACTCCAAGCCCGGCAGCATCCGTCAGGACGGCCTCGCCTGGCAGGCGGTCGCCGGTGAGCTGCGGCACCGCCCGGCGGAGTGGCAGACCCTGGTCATCGCCGACCTGAGCGCCGACCAGAACGCCTGGCCGCTGCTCCAGGGCACCGTCTCCTCGCTCGGCGACGGCCTGCCGCTGTGGGCGGTGGTCAGCCCCGACCCGGAGCAGATCGGCACGTTCACCCGCGCGCTGATCGAGGCCCTGCACGGCGGCCGTCCGGGCGCCGAGGCCGTTCTGGCACCCGAACAGCTGCGCCAGCAGGTGTACTCGGTGCTGCGCCCGGACGTGGTCGTGTTCAGCACGCACGCGCCGGACCTCCCGTTCTTCCGCAACACCGCCCGGCGCGGCGAGGGACCGTTCGCCGACGCCGTCCCGTACGAGGGGCCGAGCCCGGCCGCCGTGCTGCCCCGCCCGGCCGCCGCCCACGAGGAGGCGGCGTGGACGGACGAGCGGCCGTGGGGCGAAGCGCCGCGCGACGCGGTGCCGCGTCCGGCCGTCGTCCTGGACAAGCCGGCCGCCGTCGTCGCCGCCCCGGTGCCCGATCGACCGCTGCCCGAGGGGCCGGTGAACCTGCTCAAGCCCGGCGTGCCGCCCACACCGCCGCTCCCGCCGCAGCCGGTCGACCTCGTGAAGCCCGGCGCCTGGCAGCCGCCGGCCCCTGAGCCCGAACCCGAGGCCGAGCCGGTGCCGGTGCCGGTCGACGAGCCCGCTCCCGCGCCCGCCGACGAGCGCGCCGACGAGCCCGAGGTCGAGGCTGCGCCCGAGCCCGAGCCCGAGCCCGAGCCGGTGGCGGTGGCGGTGGCGACCGAGGAGTCCGCCCCCGAGGCGGACCTCTCCCAGCCCCGCGCCGACTACCGCGAGGTGATCGGCCGGATCGTCCGCAGCGCCGACGCCGGCGACCACGGGGCCGCCACCGACCTGGCCTTCGCCCTCGAACTGGAGGCGATGGCCGAGCACGGTCCGGACTCCGCTCCGGTGCTGCAGGTCCGTCAGGTCCGCGCGCACGTCTCCCGCCTCGCGGGGCGGCCCGCCGAGGCAGCCGACATCTACCGCGAGGTCGCCCTCTCCATGCTCCGCAGCCACGGGGTCGAGCACCCGGAGACCCAGCACGCCGCGACCAACGCCGAGGCCTGCTGGCGGGCGATCCCGGACCGCACGGAGGCGCTCCGGATCGCCCCGGAGATCATCGAACTGCGCGCCCACCTCCCGGGCCCCGACGGCCGCAAGCTCCGTGCCGCCGAACGCCACCTCGCGACCCTCGCCGCCGCCCATCCCGGCTCCGCCTGATCCGGGATGGGCGCCCTGTCGGCGATCACGAACGCCTTGGCCCGGTGGCAGGAGAACCGCCGCCACGCCGAACGCTCCCTGCGGACCGGCGAGCCCTGGCCGTCGGTGGACGTGGCGGAGTTCGTCGCGGAGGTCGAGGCGTCGGGCCTCTTCGAGGAGGTGGAGGTGGTGCCGGTCGCGCCGCCGCGATCCTTCGACCTCCGTCTGGGGGCCTCGGAGGACCACTTCTTCATCGTCATGCTGGTGGACGGCAGCGACTCCTGCCGGATCGTGTTCGACGACTACGTCTTCGACTGGGTGCCGACGTGCCTCGCGCTCGACTTCCTTCGGGCCGTCATCGCCGGTGAGGTCGAGGTGACCCAGTCGGGCCGCCACCTGTTGGTGGGCGTCCCGCTGGCCGGGGAGGGGACCTGGCGGGATTCCCGGGTTTTCCGGGGCGGGCTCGAACCCTGGGAGGCCCGGGCGATGGCCCGGGACCGGGCACCGGAAGACTGAGCGACCGGGAAACCCGGGCGACCGCACCCCGGCGGCCGCCTATGCTCACCGCCGTGGACGATGCGCTGTCGAAGATCCTGACGAAGCCGCTGACCAGCCGGAACGCTCGGAAAATGGAGAGGCTGGCGGGCCGTGGCCTCAAGTACGGCGAGGCGGCCTTCGTGGCGGACCTCGGCATCGGGCTGGCGCGGCACCATCGCTCGGCGGCGGAGTTCGACGGGCTCTTCGACCGGCTGGTGCGGCTGCTCGCGGTGACGCCCGGCGCCGGGCACGTCGGGCAGCTGCTGCGGATGCTCGCCGCGGCCGGGCCGGACGATCCGGAGCGTGACCGCTACCTGGCGTCGGTGCTGGCCGCGTGCCGGCGGCCGGCCGATCTGGCCGTGGTGTTCGACGACGGGGACACGGCCGCGGTGGTCTCGGAGGAGCTGCGGGTCTGTCTGCTGCACGAACTCGTGCTCAGGGGCGTCCCGGTGGAGGAGATACCGGGCATCGCCGGGTGGGTGACCTCGCCGCACTGGAACGGTCACCCCCTGGGCGGCCTGCCGCTGACGCTGATGGTGGCGGAGTCCGAGCCCGATCTCCCGTACTACTCGGTCGACGGCAGCAGCTGCGGGCTGCCGTACGGCGATCCGGAGGACCGCCACCCGGCGCCCCGGCAGGCCGACAGGGTGCCGGCGGCGGTGGAGACGACAACCGCCGCGATCGCCGAGGCCCTGGCGGCACCGGTGGCCAACTGGGTGGACGAGGGTGAGCAGTCGGAGGCCCGCGTCGAGGCGCGGACCTTCGCGTTCGCGGAGCCCTTGGAGCCGGGAGCGGTGCCGTACGCCTTCGTCGGGCTGAGTCCGGACTGCCTGGCCGACCTGGGGGAACTGCCACCGCCGGGAAGGGCGACCGCGTTCGGTGTGGTCGCCGTCGAGCCCGCCGAGGTCTGGCGGGTACTGTTCGCCGCGGCGTCCACCGGCGGCCCGTACGAGTCAGGCTGTTACGGCGCGTACGGCCGGCTTCACGCCTGGCGCGCGCTGGCCGCGCTCGCCGGGGCACGGGCGGACGCGTCGCCGGGCGAGGTCGAGGAGCACGTCCGCCGCTGTGCCTGGTACCGGTTCGGTGCGGACACCCCGTGGTTCCACCGGGTGGTGTGGGACCTGGGGGTGCTGGCCGTCGGCCCGGACCGCCGCAGGCTGGCCTTTCTCGCCGCGACGGCGACCGACTGACGGAGTGGGACGTCGGCCGGTCCGACTTCCCACTCCGGCATGTCCGCCAACGGTCGCGAGCAGGTGCGGAGCGCGGTGGTGCACGCCCGGCGCGTGGAGGTGAGCGCGAGGTGCGACGCGCACCCGCGCCCCGGTGTGTGCCGTTGGCGGCCGGCTCCGCGAGTGTGACCCAGTGCGGGTGGAAGCGCCTCCGGTGCAGGGGAGTTGAGCATCGGGACGGTCGCCTGTGGTCCGGCGGGACGACTCTCGGAGGTGGAGGGCGGCCCCGGGGGTGCCGAGGGGGACTGCGGATCCTGGGGGAACGGGCTTTCTCCCGGACTACGCTGACGATGCATTCGGTGGGCACGGTGCGTGCTTGCACGTGTGCGGACAGTGCGGCGTGGTGGAGATCAGGGGAGGCCGAGATGGCTGAGGTTCGGGGCGGCGGCGAGAGCGGCGATGCGCGGCCGCAGTTGGACGAGGACCTGTCGGAGGTGTCGGACTTCCTCAGGGCGGTCGGGCGGCAGATCAAGATCCTGCGTGAGCTGGCGGGAATGACGCAGAAGGAGTTCGCCAAGGAGGTCGGCTACACCGAGAGCCTGATCGGCGCGGTGGAGCAGGGGAAGCGGACCCCGCAGCGGGAACTCCTGGAGGCGTCCGAGCGGGTGTTGGACGCGAGAGGGCTGCTGATCGCCATGGCGGGTGACATCGAGCGGGCGAAGGCCAAGGCGCGAGTGCGGCATCCCGAGTGGTTCCGGAACTATGCCGGTCTGGAGGCCGAAGCCCTCGAACTTCACGACTGGAGCGCCTATCTGGCGCCGGGGCTCCTCCAGACGGAGGACTACGCCCGGGCGCTGTTCCGGATGCGACAGCCGGTACTGGCGGAGGAGATGGTCGAGATCCGGGTGGCGGCTCGGATGGCGAGGCAGGAGATCCTCGCCCGGTGGCCCCGCGCGGTCTTCAGCTGGGTGATCGACGAGGGCGTCCTGCACCGGCGGCTCGGCGGGCCGGAGGTGCACAGGGGGCAGCTCGAACGATTCCTGGAGATCGGCAACACCCGCGGCATGACGCTTCAGATCATGCCGATGGACCGCTCCGAGAACGCGAGCGTCGCAGGTTCGTTCAAGCTGTTCACTCCCAAGGGGCGTCCGCAGACCGGCTACATCGAGGTCCAGACGAGCGGTAGGCTCATCACGGATGCGGAGGAGGTCCGCCTCCTGAATGCGCGATACGGCACCCTCAGGGCACAGGCGCACTCTCCGCAGGATTCCCTGTCGTTGATCGAGAAGATGCTGGGAGAGCGATGAGCGGCGATCTGGTGTGGTTCAAGAGCAGCTACAGCAGCAATGAGGGCGGCGACTGCGTCGAGGTTGCCGAGACCACCGAGTCCATGTTGGTGCGTGATTCCAAGGACAAGTCGGGTCCGCAGCTCGCCTTTTCTCCGGCGGCTTGGCAGTCCTTCGTCGAGTTCGCACGGTCGGTTTGATGAGCGGCGATCTGGTGTGGTTCAAGAGCAGCTACAGCGGTGGCGAGGGCGGAGACTGCGTCGAGGTCGCCGAGACGGCGGGGTCGGTGCTGGTGCGTGATTCCAAGGACAAGTCCGGTCCTCGGCTCGGCTTTTCCCCGGCTGCTTGGAAGTCCTTCGTCGAGTTCGCGCAGGCGATCTGACGAACAGCGCCGAAAGCGGCCGTCTCCCGGTGGGGACGGCCGCTTCCTGCTCTACCGTCCGGCGAGGGCGTGGACGAAGCGGGCGGCGTCGATGGTGCCGAGGCCGCTGGCGAGGTCGTAGCCCTTGGTGGCCTGGTAGCCGGTGACGCTGTCCCAGGAGTTGTCGCCGGTGGTCACGTCGACCAGGCCGCTGCGCTGCCCGGGGAGCAGATCGAGGCCGTAGAGGCGCCAGTTGAGCTGGCCGAGGCGGCGGCCGGCGAGCTGGTCGGCGAGGGCGACCACGCCGGAGAAGATCGGTGCCGCCTCGCTGGTGCCGCCGGTGAGGTGCCAGCCGGTCCGGGTGGGGTCGTAGGACTCGTACGTCCACGCGCCGCCGTCGACGGCCGCGCTCATGCTGATGTCCGGGGTGCCGCGGTGGTCGCCGGTGACCTTGGCGACGCCCGCCTGGTACAGCGGTCGCCCGAACACACCGGAGACCCCGCCGCCGCCCGCGCCGTAGGCGTCGTGCCAGACCTTGTCGGGTGCGGTGCGCCTGCCGGCGTCGTCGAGGGTGAGCTGGGTGCCGCCGATCGAGGTGACCAGCGGGTCGGAGGAGGGCCAGGAGTTGACCCGGTAGGGGTAGAGGTCGGTGCCGTTCTCCTTGGCGTCGGTGGCACCGTTGTCGCCGGAGGAGGCGAGCACGGTGACGTCGTGGGCGGCGGCCTCCTTGAAGGCGTAGCGCAGGTCGGTCAGCGAGCGGAAGTCGCCCTTGTCGAAGCCGGGGAAGGTGTTCTCGGTGGCGCCGAAGCTCTGCGAGATGACGTCGGCCCGGCCGGAGCGGATCAGGGCCTGCTCGGCGTCCATCATCTCGGGCAGGCCGGTGGTGCCCTCGGTCTCGGCGACCCCGGTCTCGACCAGGATGATGTGGGCGTCCGGGGCGACGGCGTGCGCGTACTCGACGTCGAGGGTGGCCTCGCCGGCCCAGCCGGTGTGGTCGGGGTTGGTGGGGTCGAACGGCGGGACGTTGCCCCACTTGACCACCTCGACCTGGGTGTCCGGCAGGCCCCACTGCTTGTCGAAGACCTCCAGGTCGTGCTGGATGGTGGGCGAGCCGAAGGAGTCGACGATGACGATGGTGCGGCCCTTGCCGGTGACGCCCTCCCGGTAGAGGGCGTTCAGGTTGTAGGCCTCGCGGTACTGGAGCGGGGAGTAGCAGTGGATGCCGAGTTCGCTGACGCACTGCGAGGTGGTCAGCGGCTCCGTGCGGCCGGCGGCGTTCACATGGCCGGCCGAGGCGGGGCGGACGTGGACGCCCGCGGCGCGGTGGGTGACCGGTGCGCTCGCGTCGGCGGATGTGGTGGTGCCGGCGGAGACGGTGCCGGCCGCCAGGGCGGTGGCCCCGACGGCGAGCAGGGCCAGGGCGCGGCGGAGGGAGTGGGAGCTGCCCATGGGACTCCTCGGGACGCTGGGCCCGACCGGGATCGGTCGGGGTGGTCCGGCCATCCCATCGAGAGCCTCATGATCATGCCATAGTCATTTCATGCTGTCGGCATGGTCGCCTTCGGCCACCGGAAAAGGTCAAGGCCGTCCCAGGCGAAGGTAACCCAACACCGGGGACGGCCTGCTGACTGACCGTCAGACGTTTTCACCGTGTCAGTGCCCGGGTCAGCGGGCTCCGCCGTTGACGTACAGGGTCTGGCCGCTGACGTACGAGGCGTCCTCGCTCGCCAGGAAGACGACCACCGAGGCGATCTCCTCCGGCTGCCCGACCCGCCGCAGCGGTGTGCGGGCGGCCACCTCGGACTGGTGGTCCTCGGCCGTGGCGCCGACCCGGGCGGCGGTCGCGGCGGTCATCGGGGTGGCGATGTAGCCGGGGGCCACCGCGTTCACGTTGATGTTGAACGGGCCCAGCTCGATGGCGAGGGTCGCGGTCAGGCCCTGGATGCCGGCCTTGGCGGCGGCGTAGTTCGCCTGGCCGCGGTTGCCGAGCGCCGAGCGCGAGCTGAGCGAGACGATCTTGCCCCACTTCTGCGCCACCATGTACTTCTGCGCCACGTGGCTGCAGTTGTAGGCGCTGGTCAGGTTGACCGTCAGCACCGCGTCCCAGTCGGCCTTGGGCATCTTGAAGAACAGGTTGTCCCGGGTGATCCCGGCGTTGTTGACCAGGATGTGGAGGCCGCCGAGGTCCTCGGCGATCCGGGCGAACACCTCCTCCACGGCGTCGTAGTCGGCCACGTCGCAGCCGTACGCCCGGGCCGTGCCGCCCTTGGCGACGATCTCCTCGGCCGTCCCGGCGGCCCGCTCGGCCGAGAGGTCGACGACGGCCACCGTCGCGCCCTCCTCGGCCAGCCGGCGCGCGGTGGCCGCGCCGATGCCCTGCGCCCCGCCGGTGACGACGGCGACCTTGCCTGCGAAACGAGTCATGCTGCGTGCTCCTCGGGGGATGGAGGTCCGGCTGACAGCTGACAGAATCTGTTATCTGAAATCTGTCATCTGTTCGCTGTCATCTGTCAGCTGAAATCTGTCAGTTGTCAGTTGTCAGTCGTCGAAAGCCGGTCGCCCGCCGTCAGGCGGACTCCACCAGCACCGCCGTGCCCTGCCCGACGCCCACGCACATGGTGGCCAGGCCCCGGCGCCCGCCGGTGCGGCGCATCCGGTGCAGCAGGGTGGTGAGGATCCGGGCGCCGGAGCCGCCGAGCGGGTGGCCGAGGGCGATCGCGCCGCCGGTCGGGTTGACCAGCTCCGGGTCGATCCCCAACTGGTCGACGGAGGCCAGCACCTGGGCCGCGAAGGCCTCGTTCAGCTCGGCCTCCTCGACCTCGTCCAGCGCCCAGTCGGCCCGGGCGAGCGCCTTGCGGGTGGCCGGCACCGGCCCGATGCCCATCACGTCCGGGTGCACGCCCGCCGAGGCGCCGGCCACGTACCGGCCGAGCGGCTCCAGGCCGAACTCGTGCAACGCCTCCTCGCTGACCAGGACGAGCCCGGCTGCGCCGTCGTTCATCGGCGAGGCGTTGCCCGCCGTCACCGTGCCGCCGGGGCGGAAGGCGGGCTTGAGGCGGGCCAGCTTCTCCGGGCTGGTGTCCTCGCGGATCGACTCGTCCTCGGTGACGCTCACCCCGTCGGCCCGCTCGACCGCGATCAGCTCGGCGTCGAAGCGGCCGTCCTTGCGGGCGGCGGCGGCCCGCTGGTGGCTGCGCAGCGCGAAGGCGTCCTGGCGCTCCCGGGTGATGCCGTACCGGCCGGCCACCTCCTCGGCGGTCTCGCCCATCGAGAGCACGCCGTGCAGCTCGGCCATCCGCGGGTTGGTGAGCCGCCAGCCGAGCCGGGTGTCGTGGGTCTCGATCCGGTGCGGCAGCGCCTCGTCGGGCCGGGGCAGGACAAAGGGGGCGCGGGTCATCGACTCGCAGCCGCCGGCGAGCACGACGTCCGCCTCGCCCGAGCCGATCGCCCGGGCGGCCATGGTGACCGCCTCCAGGCCGGAGGCGCAGAGCCGGTTGACGGTGGCGCCGGGGACGCTGTCGGGCAGGCCGGCGAGCAGGACGGCCATCCGGGCGGCGTTGCGGTTGTCCTCGCCGGCCTGGTTCGCGGCGCCCCAGTAGACGTCGTCGATCCGGGCCGGGTCGAGGGCGGGCAGGTCGGCGAGCAGGGCGCGCAGCACGGTGGCCGAGAGGTCGTCCGGGCGGACCGTGGCGAGCGCTCCGCGCAGCCGGCCGATGGGTGTGCGGCGGGCGGCGGCGAAGTAGACAGGACGCACGACGTCGGGCTCCTTGTCGGGAAGGGGGACGGTGGGTCGGAAGCCGGTGGGTCAGAAGGCGTTGACGCCGGTGAGCGCGCGCCCGATGAGCAGCTGGTGGATCTGGCTGGTGCCCTCGTAGAGGGTCATCACCCGGGCGTCGCGCAGGTACTTGCCGACGGGGTACTCGTCGATGAAGCCGTAGCCGCCGAACACCTGGAGGGCGTTGTTGGCGGCCCGCACCGCGGCTTCGGAGGCGAACAGCTTGGCCACCGAGGACTCGGTGGCGAAGGGCAGGCCGCGTTCGATGTGGTCGGCGACCTTCCAGGTGAGCAGCCGGGCGGCCTCGACGTCCACCGCGATCCCGGCGAGCAGCTGCTGCACCAGCTGGCGCGAGGCGATCGGCGCGCCGAACTGCTCGCGCTCGCCCGCGTACCGGACGGCGGCGTCCAGGCAGGCCCGGGCGATGCCGACGCAGCCGGCGGCGACCGACATCCGGCCCTTGGCGAGCGCCGCCATGGCGACGGTGAAGCCCTTGCCGAGCTCGCCGAGCCGGGCGTCGTCGGGGACGCGGACGGCGTCGAGGGCGAGCTCGGCGGTCGCCTGGCCGCGCAGGCCGAGCTTGCCGTGGATCTCGGTGCGGGTGAAGCCGGGCAGGTCGGTGGGGACCAGGAAGGCGGTGATGCCGCGGTGGCCGGGTCCGCCGGTGCGGGCGAAGACGAGGGCGACGTCGGCCCAGGTGCCGTTGGTGATGAAGGTCTTGCCGCCGCTGAGCAGCCAGTCGTCGCCGTCGCGCACGGCCCGGGTGGTGAGGTTGGCGGCGTCGGAGCCGGTGCCGGGTTCGGTGAGGGCGAAGCAGCCGAGCGCCTCGCCGGAGGTGAGCCGGGGCAGCCAGTGCCGCTTCTGCTCCTCGGTGCCGAAGGCGTTGACGGACTTGGCGACCAGGCCGAGGGAGACCGAGACGATGCCGCGCACGGCGGAGTCGCCCCGGCCCAGTTCCTCCAGGACCAGGCAGTAGGCGAGGTGGTCGCCGCCGCTGCCGCCGTACTCCTCGGGGATGGTCAGGCCGAGGAAGCCGACCTCGCCCAGCCTGCCGACGATCGCGCGGTCGACCGACTCGGCGCGGTCCCAGGCGGCGGCGTGCGGCACGATCTCCCGGTCGGTGAAGGAGGCCGCGAGTGCGCGGACGGCGGCCTGTTCCTCGGAGAGTTCCAGGTCCATCGGGGCGCCCCCAGTTAAACTAGCGCTGCAAGTTTTATGAGGGGACTGTAGTCCCGACCGGCCGCGCTGGGAAGGGGCACCTGCCAGAATCGGTCCACCCCCACCCGACCGGAGGAACCGAGCCGATGCCCCGCCCGCGCACCCCCCTGCTCAGCCGCGAGCGCATCGTCGCCGCCGCCCTGCGGCTGGTCGACGAGGAGGGGCTGGCCGCGCTCTCCACCCGCCGCCTCGCCGGTGAGCTCTCGGTGAGCGGGCCCTCGCTCTACAACCACTTCGCGACCAAGGACGAGCTGCTGGACGCGGTGGTGGACGGCGTGATGGGCGAGGTCGACCTGTCGATGTTCGCCCCCGGCGCGCCCTGGCCGCGGGCGCTGCGCGACTGGGCCCGCTCCTACCGCGCCGCGCTCGCCGCCCATCCCCACATCGTCCCGGTGCTCGCCCAGGGCCCCGGGCGCCGGCCGAACGCGCTGCGGCTGGCCGACGCCGTCTTCGGCCACCTGGTCGAGGCCGGCTGGCCGCGCGGGCAGGCGACCAGGATCGGCGCGCTGATGCGCTACTTCGTCACCGGCTCGGCGCTGGCCTCCTTCGCGGCCGGCTTCCCGGAGGACGCCGGGGTGTACGACGCGGCCGACTACCCGCACCTCGGCGAGGCGCACCGGCTGGCCGAGCACCGGGCGGCCGTCGACGAGGGCGCCTTCGAGACGGGGCTGGAGGCGCTGCTCGACGGGCTGGAGCTGCGCTTCGAACGGCTGCGGCGGCCGACGGAGCAGGATCACCAGGGCTCGCGGGCCACGAACGCCGGGCGCAGCGCGGGGTCCACCGGGTCGTAGTACCGGTGGTAGACGGGGGTCAGCCCGCCGGAGACCGGTGGCACGATCCAGCTCCAGTCGGCGGGCGTCGGACGCCCGGCCCGCTTCTCCCGCGCGATGTGCCGCAGGAACCGCTCGGACTCGCCGTGGTGGTCGGCCATGGTCACCCCGGCCCGCTGGAAGGAGTGCAGCACCGCGACGTTCAGCTCCACCAGCGCGCGGTCCCGCCAGAGCGTGCGGTCGCTGGAGGTGTCCAGGCCGAGCCGTCCGGCGACGGTGGCCAGCATGTCGTAGCGGTCGGCGTCGGCCAGGTTGCGGGCGCCGATCTCGGTGCCCATGTACCAGCCGTTGAACGGTGCGGTGGGGTAGCGCACGCCGCCGATCTCCAGCGTCAGGTCGCTGATCGCCGGGACCGCGTACCAGCGCAGGCCCAGCTCGGCGAACCACGGGTGCTCGGGGTGGGAGAGCCGGACCTCCAGCGTGGTGTCCTCGGGCAGCTCGTACCACGCGGGCCGCTCGCCGGGCCGTTCCTGGACGAGCAGCGGCAGCACCTCGAACCGCTCCTCGCCGCCCTTCCAGCCGAGGTCCCGGGCCCGGGCGGTGAGCTGGCCGCCGGCCGGGTCGCCGGTCCACCGGCCGTCCGGACCGAGGTGGCCGGCGTAGCGGACGAGCTGCTGGTTGAGGATCCGGGCGGCCGGACGGCCGGGCCGGTCGGGGGCGAACACCGAGACCACCGGGCGGATCCGGCCGCCGTTGGTGGCGGCGCGCAGGTGGGCGAAGCACTCGGTGGCGATGTCGTCGGCGGCGGACAGGTGGCGCAGGTCGCGCACCACCAGGCTGCGCCAGTAGAGCCGGCCGATGCAGCGGGCGGCGTTGCGCCAGGCGAGCCTGGCGCCGTGGGCGAGCTCGTCGGGGGTGTGCTCGTAGGTGCCGGTGCGGTCGATCTCGTCGAGGACGGCGCGTATCCGTGCCTCCGGGTCGCCGGCGGCGGGCTGCTCGGTGTGGAACTGCCGGACGAAGTCGGCGGCCTGCCGGGGGTCGGTGAACGACCGGTCGGGTTCCGCCGTCGGAGCGGGCGCTCCGGGGGGCTCCTCCGGTACCAGGTGGCCGTGGACGTGGGCGTGCGAGTAGGGGCAGGCGCCGCCGGGCGCGGTGGCGGCGGATCGGCGCGTGCTGCGGGTGCGAAGCCGGTCGAAGATCAAGGACATCCCTCCTGCCGGACAGGGATACCGGAGGTGTCCGGGGCACCGCAGGGAGTGAACGATTCGGCCCCCGCCCCCGGCGTCTTCGCGCTAGGGTGCGGGGGCCGACGGGTACGCCCGGCCTATCCCATGTCCTCCAGGCGCACGCCCTTGGTCTCCTTGAGGAAGCGCGCCACGAAGGCGATGGACAGCGCCGCGAACACCGCGTAGGCGAGGTAGGTGGCGGCGAGGTTCCAGCGCGAGAGGGCCGGGAACGACACGGTGATCGCCCAGTTGGCGAGCCACTGCGCGGAGGCGGCCAGCGAGAGCGCGGCGGCGCGGATCCGGTTGGGGAACATCTCGCCGAGCATCACCCAGACCACCACGCCCCAGGAGAGCGCGAAGAACAGCACGAAGGCGTTGGCGGCGATCAGCGCCACGGTGCCCTGGAGGTCGGGCAGCACGACGTCGTCGCCGCTGCCGGTGGCGGAGGAGAACGCCCAGGCGCAGGCGCCGAGGGCGACGGCCATGCCGGCCGAGCCGATCAGGGCGAGCGGCTTGCGGCCGATCCGGTCGACCAGCAGGATCGCGATCACGGTGCCGAGGATGTTGATGACCGAGCCGACGAAGCTGATCAGCAGCGAGTTCGACTGGTCGATGCCCACCGACTGCCAGAGGATCGACGAGTAGTAGAAGATCACATTGATGCCGACCAGCTGCTGGAAGACCGACAGGCCGATGCCGGCCCAGACGATCGGCAGCAGCCCGAAGCGCCCGCCGAGCAGGTCGCGCAGGCGCGGGCGGTGGTCGGAGTCGATCAGGCCGCGGATCTCCTCGATCCGGGCGTCGGCGTCGGTGTGCGCGCCCTCGACGTCGGCGAGGACGGCGCGGGCCTCGTCCAGGCGGCCGGCCGCGACGAGGAAGCGCGGCGACTCGGGGATGGTCGAGGCGAGCACGAAGTAGACGGCGGCCGGCACCACGCAGATGCCGAGCATCCACTGCCAGGCCTCCAGGCCGAGCAGGTGGCCGCGGGTCTCGCCGCCGGCGGCGTTCGCCAGCAGCCAGTTGACCAGCTGCGAGATCGCGATGCCGAGCACGATGGCGGCCTGCTGGAAGGAGGCCAGCCGGCCGCGGTACTGGGCCGGTGCCACCTCGGCGATGTAGGTCGGGGCGATCACCGAGGCGATGCCGATGGCCGCTCCGCCGAGCACCCGCCACAGGGCGAGGTCCCAGGCGGCGAAGGGCAGCATCGAGCCGACCGCGCTCACGGCGAAGAGCAGCGCGCCGGCCTTCATCACGGTGGTCCGGCCGTAGCGGTCGGCGAACCGGCCGGCCAGCGCCGCGCCGACCGCCGAGCCCAGCAGCGCGGAGGAGACGATCAGACCGGTCACGCCGTCGCCGACACCGAACTTGTCCTGGATGCCGGAGACCGCGCCGTTGATGACGGAGCTGTCGTAGCCGAACAGGAAACCGCCGAGGGCCGCGGCGGCGGTGATGAAGACGACGAAGCCGAGCCGGCCGGACGGGGCCGGCCCGGTCTCCGCCTCCGAAGGCTCCGCGGGGCCCGAGGGCCCCGCGGACTGCTGGGTGACGCTCACGATCTTGACTCCTGGTACTCAACGCTGAGTGCGGTAGCCGAGAGATCGTAACCCGTCAATGTTCAAGTCTTGTACATCAGATGACGATCAAGCCCCTTTTGCTATTAGTAAAGTGAACGATCAAATAGCCGGCCGGGCCAGCGACAGCCCGAACCGTCCCGGCTCGTCCGTCCACCAGGCGGCGAGCTCCAGCCCGGCCGCCGACAGCTCCTCGGCGACCCGCTCCCGGCGGAACTTCGCCGACACCTCGGTGCGCACCTCCTCGCCCTCGGCGAAGTGCACCGGCAGGTCCAGCGCCGGGATCTTCACGGTCTGCGAGACCAGCGACCGCAGCCGCATCTCGATCCACTCCTGCTCGGCGTCCCAGCGCGCCACGTGCGCGAAGGCCTCCGGCTCGAAGTCGGCGCCCAGCTCCCGGTTCAGCACGGCGAGCACATTGCGGTTGAACTCCGCGGTCACCCCGGCCGCGTCGTCGTAGGCGGCGACCAGCACCGCCGGGTCCTTCACCAGGTCGGTGCCGAGCAGCAGGAAGTCGCCGGGGTCGAGCGCGGCGCGCAGCCCGCGCAGGAAGACGGCCCGCTCGGGCGGCAGCAGGTTGCCGAGGGTGCCGCCGAGGAAGGCGACCAGCCGGGGACCGCCGACCGGCGGCAGGCCGAGCCGGGCGGTGAAGTCGGCCAGCACGCCGTGCACCGCGAGGTCCGGGTACTCGGTGGCCAGCGCCTCGCCGGCGGCGGTCAGCGCGCTCTCGCTGACGTCCACCGGCACGTACGCCTCCAGCGTGCCGAGGTCGCGCAGCGCGTCCAGCAGCAGCCGGGTCTTCTCGGAGGAGCCGGAGCCCAGCTCCACCAGGGTGCGGGCCCGGGTGGCGGCGGCGATCTCGCCGGCCCGGGCGGTGAGGATGGCCCGCTCGGCCCGGGTCGGGTAGTACTCGGGCAGCCGGGTGATCTCCTCGAACAGCTCGCTGCCGCGCGCGTCGTAGAACCACTTGGGCGGCAGCGTCTTGGGCTCGGCGGTGAGGCCGGTCCGGACGTCGTGCCGCAGGGCCGTGCTGAAGTGGTCGGCGGGCAGCAGCCGGGTGAGATCGAAGGTGCTCATGACAGGTTGATCCTCTGTTCAGGAAGTGAAGAATTGAAGACGTGACGACGTGAAGACGTGACGTCGGGCGAACCGGGCGCCGGCTCCGGGCCGCCGCGCTCAGAGCGGCTTGACGGTCACCCCGTCCGGCCCGGCCAGCAGCAGCGACCGGTCCGGCACGGTCGTCCAGTCGGGGTGGTCGTCGGAGGGCTCGGAGGCGACCAGCACGCCGAGCCCGGGCACCGTCCGGTGGTGCAGGGTGTCGCCCCAGGCGGTGGCGGCGATCTCCCGGCCGTCGGTGAGCAGCAGGTTGATCCGCCCGGCGGTGTGCGCGACGGTCCGGGCGACGGTGTCGGCCAACGCGTCGCCGAGCCCGGCGCCCGCGCGCAGCCGGTGCAGCGCGAGTGCCCACAGCAGCGCCGAGTCGGTGCGGGCCACCAGGCCGAGCAGTTCCTGCGGCGGCAGCAGCGCGGCCAGCGCGCCGGTCCGCTCCGGCCAGCCGGCCAGCGCCCCGTTGTGGCTGAACAGCCAGCGCCCGGCGGCGAACGGCGCCGCCGCCTCCTCGCCCGCCGCGCAGCCCTCGGTGGCCGAGCGGACCGCCGCCAGCAGCGCCCGGGTGCGCAGCACCCGGGCGAGGTCGGCGAACGACTCGTCCGCCCAGACCGGCCCGGCCCGGCGGTAGCGGGCCGGCACCTCGTCGCCGTCCGCGTACCAGCCCAGGCCGAAGCCGTCCGCGTTGACCGTGCCGTACTGCTGCAGGCGCGGCGCCCAGGACTGCCGGTAGAGCCCGGACGGCGGCTCCACCAGCAGGGTCCGGGGCGCCACCGGCTCGCCCAGGTAGGCGAGGTGGCGGCACATCAGCCGGCCCCCGCGCCGGACCGGCCGCGGCCGGAGCCGCCCGTGCCACCCGCACCGGGCCGCCCGCCGTCGCCGGCGTCGACATCGGCGGCGGTGCGGAACCCGGCGAAGATCTGCCGGCGCACCGGGTAGTCCCAGTTGCGGAAGGTGCCCCGGCAGGCGACCGGCGCCACCGCGAAGCAGCCGCCGCGCAGCACCTTGTACTCCGGCCCGAAGAAGACCTCCGAGTACTCCCGGTACGGCCAGGCCCGGAAGCCCGGGTAGGGCCGCAGGTCGCTGGCCGTCCACTCCCACACGTCGCCCATCAACTGCCGCACCCCGTACGGCGACCGGCCGTCGGGGTAGCTGCCGGCCGGGGCCGGGCGCAGGTGCCGCTGCCCCAGGTTGGCGTGCTCGGGGCCGGGGGCGCCGTCGCCCCACGGGTAGCGCCGGGAGCGGCCGGTGGCCGGGTCGTGCCGGGCGGCCTTCTCCCACTCGGCCTCGGTCGGCAGCCGGCGCCCGGCCCAGCGGGCGTAGGCGTCCGCCTCGTACCAGCTGACGTGCAGCACCGGCTCGTCGAGCGGTACGGGCTCCAGCACGCCGAAGCGGCGGCGCAGCCACTGGCCGTCCTCGTGCTGCCAGAACAGCGGTGCGCTCAGCCGGGCGCTCTGCCGGTGCGCCCACCCCTCGGGCGTCCACCAGTGCGGTTCGTCGTAGCCGCCGTCGGCGAGGAACCGCAGATAGGCGGCGTTGGTGACCGGGGTGGTGTCCAGCCGGTAGGCGGGCAGGTCGACGCGGTGGGCGGGGCGTTCGTTGTCCAGGGCCCACGGCTCGGTGTCGGTGCCCATGGTGAACGGGCCGGCCGGGATCAGCACCTCGGCGGGCAGCGTGGCGGCGTCCGCCGGGGCGGGCGGCGGCGGGGGAGCGGCCAGCGCGGGCTCGCCCCTGCGCAGCTGGTGGGTGATCAGCATGGTCTCGTCGTGCTGCTGCTCGTGCTGGGCGATCATGCCGAAGGCGAAGCCGGCATCCAGCAGCGGGGCGCCCTCCAGCGGGCTGGCGGCGAGCAGGTCGAGCACCCGGCCGCGGACCTCGCCCGCGTACGCCCGGGCCTCGGCGGGCGGCAGCAGCGGGAGGGCCGGCCGTTCGGCGCGCGGGTGCTGGAAGGCGTCGTAGAGCGGGTCGATCTCCGGGTGCATCGGGTCCCGGCCGCCGACGTTGCGCAGCAGCCAGAGCTCCTCCTGGTTGCCGATGTGCGCGAGGTCCCAGACCAGCGGGGACATCAGCGGGGAGTGCTGGGCGGTGAGGTCGTGGTCCTCGACGCAGTCGGTGAGCGCGGCGGTGCGGGCGCGGGCGGCCAGCAGCTCGACGGCGATGGTCTCGCGCAGGACCTCGGGCGACACGCTGTCCGGTGACACGCTGTCCGGCGACACGGTCTCCGGAGGGGGCGCGCCCCCGGCGTCGTGGGCGGTCCCGGCCTCGCGGGCGTCGTCGATCATGGTGCGGCCTCCTCCGGGGGAGTGCGTCGGGTGCCGGAGCGCAGGGCGTCCAGCTGGTCGTCGGCCGGGCAGCGGCCGCGCGCGGGGTAGCGCTCGGCGAAGGCGGCGACGGTGGCGCGCAGCCGTTCGGCACCGGGCAGCCGGCCCAGCGCGGCGTCGGCGGCGGCGAAGCAGGCGAGGGCGGCCCGGCGCAGCGCGGGGTCGGCGGTGGCCAGCACGGCGGCCCGGCACCACAGGTCGCTGCGCGGCGGGCGCGGGTCGTCCGCGCCGTGCGGCGGCTGCAGCGGTTCCAGGGCGGCGAGCGCGGCGTCCGCGGCGAGCGGGTCGTCCAGCAGCGCGGTGACCAGGGCGGTCGGCACGATCCAGCCGTCGCCGGGCTGGGCGTCGATCATCCGCAGCTCCAGGTGGCCGCGGGGGCGCACCGGGGGGAAGAGCGTGGTGCGGTGGTAGTCGAGGTCGTCCAGGGTGGGCGGGTGCTCGCCGGCGCCGCGCAGCCAGTCGCGGAAGGTCATTCCGGCGGGCGCGGTCCACGGCCGGTCGTCCTGGCGGCGTACGCAGAGCACCTCGGCGTCCAGCACGTACCCCGCCCAGGACTCGCGCGGGTCGCCGTGGTCGGGCGCCGGGGCGAGGGTGCGGGTGGGGTCCATCCGGGACCAGACGGTCTGCCGGGTGGACCGGTGCCCGGTGGGGCGGCCGTCCAGCAGCGGCGAGTTGGCGAAGGCGGCGACCAGGACCGGACCGAGCCGGTGGGCGAGCAGCCAGCGGCGCCGGTAGCCGTGCGGGCCGTCCTCCGTCCCGGAGTCCAGGCAGACCTGGAGGGAGGCGGTGCCCGTCATCATGATCCGGCCCCAGGGGCCCGCCGCGTCGAAGTGGCGCTCCATCGCGAGGTAGCGCGGATGGTCCAGCACCATCGTGCGGGGGCGGTCGAGCGGGTCGGTGCCGGTGCCGGTGAGGCGAAGGCCCTGGGCGGCGAAGGCGGCCCGCAGGGCTCCGAGATCGCGCCGGGTGTCGGCGACGCAGGTGGTGAGGCTGTCGGCGGGCGGGGAGCTGAGCTCGACCTGACCGCCCGGTTCGAGGGTGAGGCGGGATCCGGAGGGGAGCGAGGTCCCGTCGGGGCCGCCTAAGGGCAGTGCTTCCAGTGCTGCGTGCAGCCGTTCCGGGGGGACCGGCCGGTCGGGACATCGGTCGTCGTGGACGAACCACTCGGCCTCGACGCCGACCAGCCGGGGCGGGCCGATCTTGAAGCAGACGCCCGACATGTGGCTGCGGGCGGCCGACTCGGTGAGCGGGGTCACCGCGTCGGCGCGCGGTGCGGTGCTCTGCCGGTCGGTGGGGTTGGGCGGTCGAAGGGGTATCACCGGACTCACCATCCTTCTGGACACGGGTGCGGCCCGGTCTACCCTGCCCAGTCTGCCCCGGACCATGCGGGGTCGCCGCGCAAACATCGGGCGAAGGCGCATCGCCGCAGGCCGGGGCGATGCGAAAGGGTGAACAGTGGGTGAACCCGGGTGGGTCGGGGTGCGCGAAGGCCTGTGCGGGTGCGCGGAGGTGTGCGGGGAGGCGCGCGCGGGCGTGCGCCTCAGCCGCCCGGCGCGCGGCGGGCGGCCAGGTGCGCCGCCAGGCCGCGCCGGCCGCGTCGCATCATCACCGCGTGGTTGGCGCGGAAGAGCGGCCGGGCGGGCAGCGCGAGCCGGCGCAGCAGCGGCCTGGCCGGGCGGGTGTCCTCCTGGAACAGGGCCAGGGTGCCGCCCGCGCCGTCCTCGGTGACCGTCCAGCGCGACCAGCCGGTGAGGTCCCCGTGCATGGCCGCCTCCAGCACCCCGGCGCCGGGGTCCCGCCGCACGGCGGTGAGCCCGATGACCAGCCGGTAGGGGAGCAGCGCGCGCACCAGTACCTCGCCGCGCTCCGGCCCGGTCTCCCGGACGGCCCGGATCTCCGGCCACCAGCGCGGGTACCCGGCGACGTCGGCGAGCGCCTCGAACACGTCCCGCGGCGGCGCGGCCAGCCGCCACACTCCGTGGAACCGGTAGTGGTTGGGGTCCACGGGACGCACTGTAGCGGCGCGGGCCGGGTGGAGTGGGTCACTCCGCTTGCATGCGTTCGGCGTGCAGAGGAGGATCTTTTGTGCTTGTAGTCTCATCAGTCACAGCTGCCACATTCGGCGGCTGGTCCACCAGATCCACCGGATCCGGAGCGAAGGAGTCCCGAGGATGCGGCGACCGAACTGGGTACCGGAAGGCACGGACCTGGACAAACCGAACGCCGCACGCGTCTACGACTACTACCTCGGGGGCTCGCACAACTTCGAGGTCGACCGGGAGATGGCCCGCAAGGCCATCGCGCTGTGGCCGGAACTGCCGCAGATCATGCGCTCCAACCGGGCCTTCCTGCGCCGCGCCGTCCAGTTCGCCGCCGAGCGCGGCATCGGCCGCTTCCTGGACATCGGCTCCGGCATCCCCACCTTCAACTCCGTGCACGAGATCGCCCGCGCCATCCGCCCGGAGGCGCAGGTCGTCTACGTGGACCGCGACCCGGTCGCCGTCGCGCACAGCCGCCTGCTGCTGGAGGACGACCCGGGCAGCTCCGTCGTCCAGGCCGACCTGCGGGACGTCGAGGACCTGATGTCCCGCCCCGAGGTGACCGCCCTGCTCGCCGCCGGCGAGCCGGTGGCCGTCCTGCTGGTCGCCGTCATGCACTTCGTCGAGGACGCCGAGGACCCGTGGAAGCTGGTCGCGGTGATCCGCGACGCCCTCCCGCCGGGCAGCGCCCTCGTGCTCTCCCACGCCTCCCTGGAGAGCCGCCCCGACCAGGCCGAGGACCACCAGCGGCTGTACCGGATGACGCCCACCCCGCTGACCATGCGCACCCGCGAGCAGATCGCCGCGATGTTCGAGGGCTTCGAGCTGGTCGAGCCCGGCATCGTCCACCTGCCGCAGTGGCGGCCGGAGCAGCCCGGGACGGTCGGCGAGCACCCCGAGCGGATCGCCGGCGTGGCGGGCGTGGGGCTCCGTCCGTGACGGAGGCACCGGACCCGGGCAGCAGCGCCGAACGGTTCCACGAGGACTGGGCGCGGCTGCTCTCCGGTGACCACGGCACGGCGGTCCACCCCGGCCTGCTCGGCCGGCTCGTCTCGCGGACCGCGGGCCTGCTCCACCGCGCCCAGCTCGACCACCCCTTCGAACCCCACCTGGCCTCCACGGCCGGGGCCGAACTGGTCGACGCCCACTTCACCGACCCGGTGGTGCTCGCCCGGGCGGTCGAGCTGCTCCAGCGCCAACCCGCCGCCGACGGCCGCGGCCCCGCCCTGAGCGGCGCCTTCGCGGCCGGCTGGGCGGCCGCGCTGCGTGAGCGCACCCTGCGCGAGCAGGAGGCCATCCGCACCGCCGCCGACCTCGCCCGCAAGGAGGCCGAGCGGGCGCTGCGCGCCTCCGAGGCCCGCTTCCGCGCGCTGTTCGAGAGCGCCGCCATCGGCATCGGCATCGGGGACACCGGCGGCAACATCCTGGCCGCCAACAAGGCCCTCCAGGACCTCTTCGGCGCCGGCCCCGAGGACATGATCGGCCGCCGGGTCGGCGACCTCGTGCACCCCGAGGACACCGACGGTGTCTGGGAGGCCTACGAGGAGCTGATCAGCGGCAAGCGCGACTACTTCCAGTTCGACAAGCCGTACTACCGCCAGGACGGCGAGATCATCTGGACCCATCTGACGGTCTCGCTGATCCGCGACGACGACGGCGTGCCGCAGTACCAGGTCGCCATGCTGGAGGACGTCACCGACCGCTACCGGCTCCAGGACCGGCTGCGCCACCAGGCCACCCACGACCCGCTGACCGGCCTGCCCAACCGGGCCGCGTTCTTCGAACGGCTGGAGAAGCTCTTCGAGGACCCGGACCCGGGCGCCCGGTTCGGCCTCTGCTACGTCGACCTCGACGGCTTCAAGGTGGTCAACGACAGCCTCGGCCACGACACCGGCGACGAGCTGCTGTGCGCCGTCGCCGCCCGGCTGAAGGCCGCGCTCGGCCCGCTCGGACACCTGGTCGCCCGGCTCGGCGGCGACGAGTTCGTCGTCCTGCTGGAGAACAGCCGCGGCGAGCAGGAGGCGGTCGCCGCCGCCAAGACCGTGCTGAAGGCGCTCTCCGGCCCGGTGCTGATCGGCGACCACAAGCTGGCCGTCGGCGCCAGCGTCGGCGTCCTGGAGCGCCGGGTCTCCACCACCAGCCCCGGCGCCGCCGTCCGCGCCGCCGACCTGACGCTCTACCGCGCCAAGGAGGCCGGCCGGGGCCGCTGGATCCTCTTCGACCCCAAGGAGAACGCCCGCGCGGTCTCCCGCTACGCGGTCTCGGTGCGGATGCCCGCCGCCCTCGACCGCGGCGAGTTCTTCATCGACTACCAGCCGCTCTACGCGCTCGCCGACGGCCGGCTCACCGCCGTCGAGGCGCTGGTGCGCTGGCGCCACCCGCAGCTCGGCGTGCTCGGCCCGGACGAGTTCGTCACCACCGCCGAGGAGACCGGGCTGATCATGCCGCTCGGCCGCTGGGTGCTGGAGCAGGCCTGCGGCCAGGCCGCCGAGTGGATCAAGCGGTTCGGGGACGCCGCGCCCCAGCTCAACGTCAACCTGGCGGTCCGGCAGGCCCGCAGCGCCGCCCTGGTCGGCGACCTGGGCCGGATCCTGGACACCACCGGCCTCGACCCGGCCCGGCTCCAGCTGGAGATCACCGAGTCCACCGTGGTCGGCCCGGAGGACGAGGCGCTGCGCACCCTGCACGGCCTGGTCGGCCTCGGCGTCTCGCTCGCCGTGGACGACTTCGGCACCGGCTGGTCCAACCTCGCCTACCTGCGCGACCTGCCGGTCTCCGGTCTGAAGATCGCCGGCTCCTTCGTCGGCGACCTGCACGACCCGGCCAAGGACGAGGAGACCGGCTGGCGGATCGTCAGCGGGCTGGTGTCGATGGCGCACGCCCTCGGACTGACCGTCACCGCGGAGGGCGTGGAGACCGGCCGGGACGCCGAGCGGCTGCGCGTCATCGGCTGCGACTGGGCGCAGGGCTGGCACTTCGGCCGCCCGGTGCGCCCGGCCGAGATCGCCCGCCGGATCACCGAGGAGCCGTCCGGCCGCCCGGTCGGCGGCTGAGCGCCCGCCCGCCCGGCCGGGATCGCCCGCGGGGCCGAGGGGCCGCTCAGCCCACCAGCCGGGACAGCTCGATCGAGTGCCCGGTCCGCTCCGCCTTGGCGCGCAGGTAGTGGACGTTGCTCTCCGACACGTGCACGCCGGTCGGCACCCGGAGTTCGACGGTGACGCCGAGGGCGGCCAGCTGGGCGGCCTTGTCGGGGTTGTTGCTCAGCAGCTCGACCCCGCCGACGCCGAGCGCGCCGAGCATCTGGGCGGCGGCGGTGTAGTCGCGCCCGTCCTCCGGCAGGCCGAGCGCGGTGTTGGCGTCGTAGGTGTCGAGGCCGGAGTCCTGCAGGGCGTAGGCGTCCAGCTTGTTGTACAGGCCGATGCCGCGCCCCTCCTGACGCAGGTACAGCAGGTACCCGCCGGCGGTGGCGATCCGCTCGACGGCCTCGCGCAGCTGCGGGCCGCAGTCGCACCGGGCGGAGCCGAAGACGTCGCCGGTCAGGCACTCCGAGTGCAGCCGCACCAGCGGCGTCGCGCCCTCGGGCACCGTGCCGAGCGCCAGCGCCAGGTGCTCGGCCCCGTCGGCCAGCCCGTGGAAGGTGAAGACCTCCGCCTCCGTGCGGTACCCGTCCGGGAAGGCGAGCGGTATCCGCACCCGGGCCCGCACCCGTACGGCGCCGGCGGCCTGGGAGGAGTCGTTCTGCTGCAGCTGCGGCATGGCCGGGCCTTTCGTGACGGACGGTTCGGGTGGGGCTCGACTGTCGACGGTACTAGGTAGTTCCAATTTGAACAACATCCGGAAGGGGGTCCACGCGGGGTCGGCGCAGCTCACGAACGGGTTGCGGGCGGAGGTCCGCAGGGGCAGGGGCGGACAAACAGGGGGTTGCAATGAGAGACTGTGCCCGCGCGAGCGGTCCAGGAGTTGCCGCGCTGGTGTTTTTTGCGCCGTGACGCCCTCAATGGCGAGGGGACCGCCGGTGCCTTTTCCCCCGGGACTACGGGGGAGGCGCCCTGTCTGTCGATTCAGACCATGGAAGGTCCTCAGAGATGTCGGCTACCCCCGTGCCCGTTGCGTCCCACGACGCCGGGAACCCCGCCATTGAGTCGCTGTACGCCGAGGTGCTCCGCCGCAACCCCGGTGAGCCCGAGTTCCACCAGGCCGTGCACGAGGTCGTGGAGACCCTCGGCCCCGTCCTGGAGCGCCGCCCCGAGCTGGCGGACGCCCGGATCGTCGAGCGGATCGTCGAGCCCGAGCGCCAGGTGATCTTCCGCGTGCCGTGGACCGACGACCAGGGCCGGATCCACGTCAACCGCGGCTTCCGGGTGGAGTTCAACAGCGCACTCGGCCCCTACAAGGGCGGCCTGCGCTTCCACCCCTCGGTGAACCTCGGAATCGTGAAGTTCCTGGGCTTCGAGCAGATCTTCAAGAACGCCCTGACCGGCCTCGCCATCGGCGGCGGCAAGGGCGGCTCCGACTTCGACCCCAAGGGCCGCTCGGACGCCGAGGTCATGCGCTTCTGTCAGTCCTTCATGACCGAGCTGTACCGCCACCTGGGCGAGCACACCGACGTCCCGGCCGGGGACATCGGCGTCGGCGGCCGGGAGATCGGCTACCTGTTCGGCCAGTACAAGCGGATCACCAACCGCTACGAGTCGGGCGTGCTGACCGGCAAGGGCATCGGCTGGGGCGGCTCGCAGGCCCGCACCGAGGCCACCGGCTACGGCTGCGTGATCTTCACCCAGGAGATGCTGCGCGCCCGCGGCGAGGAGCTGGACGGCCTGCGGGTCTCCGTCTCCGGCTCCGGCAACGTCGCCCTGTACGCGATCGAGAAGGCCCAGCAGCTCGGCGCGACCGTGGTGACGGCCTCCGACTCCACCGGCTTCGTGGTGGACGAGAAGGGCATCGACCTCGACCTGCTGAAGGAGATCAAGGAGGTCCGGCGCGGCCGGCTCACCGAGTACGCCCGGCTGCGCGGCGGCCACGTCCGCTACCAGGAGGGCACCGGCGTCTGGAGCGTCCCGGTGGACGTGGCGCTGCCCTGCGCGACCCAGAACGAGCTGGACGAGGCGGACGCGCTGGCGCTGGTCCGCGGCGGCGTGCGCGCCGTCGCCGAGGGCGCCAACATGCCGACCACGCCGGAGGCGGTCCGGGTGTTCCTGGAGGCCGGCGTGGCCTTCGGGCCGGGCAAGGCGGCCAACGCGGGCGGCGTCGCCACCAGCGCGCTGGAGATGCAGCAGAACGCCTCGCGCGACGAGTGGTCCTTCGAGCGGACCGAGGAGCGGCTGGCCGAGATCATGCGGAACATCCACACCGCCTGCTACACCACGGCGGAGAAGTACGGCCGCCCCGGTGACTACGTGCTGGGCGCCAACATCGCCGGCTTCGAGCTGGTGGCGGACGCCATGCTGGCGCAGGGCCTGATCTGACCCCCCGGCCGCGAGGCCGCCGCACCACCGCACGACCACCCGCCTCCCCGACCGGCCCCCGCGGCGCCGGCCGGGGAGGCGGCGCGCTTCCCGGTGGACGGGCCGGGCCACCCGACCGCGGCGGGCACCGGATGTCGGGTCCGGGCGGGTGGCCGCCGCCTACGGTGAGGAGCGTCAGAGGGAAGGACGGGGGCGGGGAACGGTGCTGGACCGGCTCAACGAGGCCATGGAGTACATCGAGGCGCATCTCGACCAGGAGGTCGACACGGCCGAACTCGCCCGGATCGCGGTGACGTCGGAGTACCACTTCCGGCGGCTGTTCTCGGCGCTCGCCGGGATGCCGCTCTCCGAGTACCTGCGCCGGCGCCGGCTCACCCTGGCCGGCGCCGAGGTGCTGGCAGGCGAGCACACGCTGCTCGACGTCGCGGTCCGCCACGGCTACGGCTCGGGCGAGGCGTTCGCCCGGGCGTTCCGGGCGATGCACGGGGTCGGCCCCGGCGAGGCCCGGCGCTCCGGCGCGGTGCTGGTCTCCCAGCCCCGGATGTCCTTCCGCCTCGTCGTCGAAGGGAGTAGCAGCATGGAGTACCGGGTCATCGAGCGGCCGGCCCTGCGGATCGTGGGCCGGCGGGCCCGGGTCCCCCTGGTCCACGAGGGGGTGAACCCGGCGATCGCCGCGTTCGTCCAGGGCCTCGGGCGGGCGGAGATCGACCGGATCACGGCCCTGTCGGAACAGGAGCCGGAGGGCATCGTCGCGGTCACCGAGTTCTTCTCGGACAGCCGGGAGGAGGGCGTACCGCTGGACTACTACCACGCGGTGGTGACCGGGGCGGAGAGCGAGGCGCCGGCGGACCTCGACGTGCGCGAGCTCCCGGCCGGCACCTGGGCGGTGTTCGCGAACAGCGGGCCGTACCCGCGCGCGCTGCAGGAGCTGTGGCGGGACGTCTTCACCCAGTGGTTCCCGTCCAACCCCTACGAGTTCCGGCACGGCCCCGAGATCCTGCGGGTGCGGCCGGACGGCGACCGGGCCGAGGCCGAGCTCTGGATCCCCGTCGTCCGGGTGGCCCAGTAGAACCGCCTCCGGGCGGCCCCCGCCCGCATGCTGGGGCGGGGGCCGTCGAGCGGAGAGTGGGAGCGGGGATGGCCAAGGCGTTCGGGTTCGTCGACTACGGCGGGCCGGAGAAGCAGGAGTTCCTGGACCGGCCGGTGCTGGAGCCCGGGCTGGGCCAGCTGGCGATCACCGTCCGGGCGGCCGGGGTGAACCCGGTCGACTGGAAGGTCCGCCGGGGCTGGCTCGGCCAGGTGCGCGAACTGCCCGCCGTGATGGGCACCGAGGCGGCCGGCGTGGTCGAGCGCGTCGGCCCCGGCGTCACCGGGTTCACCCCGGGCGACGAGGTGTTCGGGATCGCGGCGGCCGGCGCGTTCGCCGAACAGACGCTGCTGGCCGCCGCGTCCAGCGCGGTGAAGCCGGCCAAGGTCGGCTTCGACCAGGCCGCCACCCTGCCGGTGGCGGCGGCGACCGCCGACGACGCGGTCCGCGACGTCGGCGTGGGCGCCGGGCGGACCCTGCTGATCCTCGGCATCGCCGGCGGCGTCGGCAGCATGGCCGCCCAGATCGCCCGCAGCCGCGGCGTGCGCGTCATCGGCACCGCGGGCGACGCCAACCGGGAGTACGTCGCCTCACTGGGCGCGGTGCAGCTGCGCTACGGCGACGGCGTCGCCGACCGGATCCGGGCAGCCGCGCCGGACGGCGTGGACGGCATCCTCGACCTGGTCGGCGGGGACGACGCCCGGGCGGCCGCCGTCACCCTGGACGACCGCTCCCGGCTGGTGTCCACCTCCGACCCGACCACCGCGCAGGAGCTCGGCGGCCGCTACATCACCCGGTCCACCAGCCCGCAGACGCTGGCCGCGCTGGCCGAACTCGTGGCCGCGGGCGAACTGGACCCGCACATCGCCGGCCGCTACCCGCTGTCCCGCGCCGCCGAAGCGGTGGCGCTCGTCGAGTCGGGGCACGCGCGCGGCAAGGTCGTCCTGGACATCGGCTGAGACAGGGCCGCGGGACAGGGGCAGAGGAAGGTCACGATGAAGCAGCAGACGGTGACGACCGGCGGCCCGTGCTGGGTCGAGCACGGCAGTGCCGATCCGGTGGCCGCCCGGCGGTTCTACGGCGAGCTGTTCGGCTGGCAGCCGGAGCCCGACGAGCGCCCCGAGGCCGGTGGCTACACGTTCATGCGGCTGGACGGCGCGGTGGCCGCGTCCGTGGCCCCGCTGTACGGCGAGGGCCAGCCGACCGCCTGGAGCGTCTCCTTCCTGGTCGAGGAGGCCGACGCCACCGCCCGCCGCGTGGTCGCGGCGGGCGGCAGCGTGGTCGTCGAGCCGATGGACGCGCTGGACTACGGCCGGTTCGCGATCGTGGCCGACCCGTCCGGCGCGGTGTTCGGGCTCTGGCAGGCGGGCCGGCTGCGCGGCGCCGAGGTGCTCAACGCGCCCGGCGCGCTCGGCTGGGTGGAACTGCTCACCCGGGATCCGGACGCCGCCCGCGCCTTCTACCCGGCGGTGTTCGGCTGGAAAGCCGGCCCGTCCGCGCAGTACACCCAGTGGGGCCTGGCCGACGGGGACTTCGGCGGCATGCTGACCATGGGCGAGGACTTCCCGCCGCAGGTGCCGCCGCACTGGCTGCCGTACTTCTCGGTCGCCGACGTGGACGTCTCGGCCGCCCGGGCCGGCGGCCTGGGCGCGCGCGTGCTGATGGCGCCGGTCGACGTACCGGGCGGCGGCCTGCGGATCGCCGTGCTGCGCGACCCGCTGGGCGCGGCGTTCGGCCTCTACTACCGCTCGGAGACCAGGGGCGCGGCCGGGGGCGCGACCGGGGGCTGACGCCGGCGCAGCGCGACCGCCGCCGCGCCGGCCGTCACCAGGACGGCCGCCAGCGGCACCGCGTCCCCCACCCGCAGGTACCAGGTGGACGTGGCCGGCGCGGTCAGCGGCACCCGCACGACCAGGGCGCCGGTGTCGTCCGTGCCCAGCCTCGCCAGCTCCCGCCCCTGCGCGTCGAAGGCCGCCGACACCCCGGTGAGCGAGGCCTGCACGGCCGGCCGGCCGGTCTCGGCGGCCCGGATCGCGGCCAGCGAGACGTGCTGCTCGGGCGCCCAGCTCCGCTGGAAGGTCGAGGTCGACGACTGGTAGACCAGCACCCGGGCGCCCTCGCGCGCCGCCGTCCGCGCCATGTCGGGGAACGCCGACTCGAAGCAGACCAGCGCCCCGACCGGCAGCGCCCGCCCCTCCCGGTCCACCGCCGGCAGCAGGTGCTGGTCGCTGCCGGGCGCCCGGTTCTCGCCCGCCGCCCGGCTGACCCCGGCGACCCAGCCGAGCACCGGCCGCAGCGGGATGTACTCGCCGAACGGCACCAGCCGGATCTTGCGGTACCGGTCGACCACGCCCTGCGGCGACACCAGCACGGCGTCCTTGGAGATCCGCCCGTCCGGCTTGCGCGCGTCCTCGCCCGCCAGCAGCTCGGCCCCGGTCGCGGCGGAGAGCGCGCGCAGCCGCCCGAGCGCCGCCGGATCGCGGTCGAGGTCGGCGGTGGTGCTGGACTCGCCCCACACCACCAGGTCCACCGGGTGCTGCCCGACCAGTGCGGCGGTGGCCCGGGCACCGGCCTCGAAACGGGCCTGCGGATCCTCGACGATCCCGGGCTGGACCAGCGCGATCCGCACCTCCTCGGCCCCCTCCGGGGCGGCCGGTGGCGCCGGCCGCAGCGCGAACAGCAGCGGCCCGGCCACCAGCGTCCCGACGGCGAGCAGCGCCGCGGCGGCCCGCGGGCGCGGGTCGACGGCCGTGAGCACCACCAGCACGGCGGTGTTGACCGCCACCACGGCGGCGCTGACCAGCCAGATCCCGCCGGCCGAGGCCAGCGCCAGGACGGCCGGGTGCTGCCACTGGGTGGCGCCGAGCAGCGCCCACGGCCCGCCCAGCGCCGGCAGGGAGCGCGCGTACTCGGTGGTCAGCCAGACCGCCGCGACCACCGGCGGCGCGAGCAGCGCCCGGCGCACCGTCAGCGGCGGGCGCAGCAGCCGCCAGACCGCGAGGCCCACCCCGGCCTGCAGCGACCCGAACACCACGGCGATCAGCGGCAGGGCCGGCCCGACCGAGGACAGCAGCCAGGACATCCCGGTCAGGATGAACCCGGCGCCGAACCACCAGCCCCGCACCGCCGCCTCGCGCGGCCCCGGGGCCCGCTGCATCAGCAGCAGGCCGGGGACCAGCGCGACCCAGGCGAGCGCCGCCACCCCGGGCGCGGGGAAGGCGAGCACCGGCACCGCCCCGGCGGCGAGCGCCGCCAGCCGGGGCCGGTAGCGGGCGGCGGCGGCCCGGCCGGGGCGGGCGGCGCGCCGGGCGCCGGCCGCCGTCGGGGTGACGGGACCGGAGGGGCCGTCGGGGCCGGTGAGCAGGGGAGGGCGCGGCATGATCCGTATTGTCCGCTTGGCGCGGCCCCGTCACCAGCCCCGTGATCACTCGAACGGCCTACGCCTTCGGCACGGGCTACTCGCCGTCGCCCTCCAGGTCGCCCTCGGTCTCCAGGAACGCGGCCTGCAGCTGCTCGATCAGCTCCGGGTCCGGCCGCTCCCACAGCCCCCGGCTCGCCGCCTCCAGCAGCCGCTCGCTGATCCCGTGCAGCGCCCACGGGTTGGCGCCCGCCAGGAACTCCCGGTTCACCGGGTCCAGCACGTACTCCTGGGTGAGCTTCTCGTACATCCAGTCCGCGACCACGCCGGTGGTGGCGTCGTACCCGAAGAGGTAGTCGACGGTCGCGGCCATCTCGAACGCGCCCTTGTAGCCGTGCCGCCGCATCGCCTCGATCCAGCGCGGGTTGACCACCCGGGCGCGGAAGACCCGGGCCGCCTCCTCGGTCAGGGTGCGGGTGCGGACCGTCTCCGGGCGGGTGGAGTCGCCGATGTACGCGGTCGGCGCCTTGCCGGTGAGCGCGCGCACGGTGGCCACCATGCCGCCGTGGTACTGGAAGTAGTCGTCCGAGTCGGCGATGTCGTGCTCGCGGGTGTCGGTGTTCTTCGCGGCGACGGTGATCCGCTTGTACGCGGTCTCCATCTCCTCGCGGGCCGGTCGCCCGTCCAGCCCGCGTCCGTACGCGTAGCCGCCCCAGACCGTGTACACCTCGGCGAGGTCGGCGTCGGTGCGCCAGTCGCGGCTGTCGATCAGCTGCAGCAGGCCCGCGCCGTAGGTGCCGGGGCGGGAGCCGAAGACGCGCACGGTGGCCTTGCGCTCGTCGCCGTGCACGGCGAGGTCGGCCTGGACGTGGGCGCGCACGTAGTTGTCCGCCTCGGGCTCCTCCTGGGCGGCCGCCAGCCGGACGGCGTCGTCCAGCAGCGCCACCACGTGCGGGAAGGCGTCCCGGAAGAAGCCGGAGATGCGCAGCGTGACGTCGATCCGCGGGCGGCCCAGCTCGTCGAGCCCGATCGCCTCCAGGCCGGTGACCCGGCGCGAGGCGTCGTCCCAGACCGGTCGGACGCCGAGCAGCGCGAACGCCTCGGCGATGTCGTCGCCGGCGGTGCGCATCGCGCTGGTGCCCCACAGCGACAGGCCGACCGACGGCGGGTAGGCGCCGTCGTTGTCGGCCCGGTAGCGCTCGACCAGCGAGGCGGCGAGCGCCTGCCCGGTCTCCCAGGCGAGCTTGCTGGGCACCGCCTTGGGGTCGACGGAGTAGAAGTTGCGGCCGGTCGGCAGCACGTTGACCAGCCCGCGCAGCGGCGAGCCGGACGGGCCGGCCGGGACGAAGCCGCCGCGCAGCGCGTGCAGCACGGCGTCCAGCTCGCCGGTGGTCGCGGCCAGTCGCGGCACGACCTGGCCGGCGGCGAAGTCCAGCACCTCGCGGACGGCCTCCGGAAGTCCGGCGGCGACCTTCTCGACCGCCTCCGGCGCCCAGTCGGCGGCCTCCATCGCCTCGACCAGCTCGCGGGCCTTCGCCTCGGCCGCGTCGGTGGCGCCGAGGGTGAGCGCGGCCTCGTCCAGCCCGAGCGCCTCGCGCAGGCCGGGCAGCGCGCTGACGCCGCCCCAGATCTGCCGGGCGCGCAGGATGGCGAGCACGATGTTGACCCGGTCGGTGCCCACCGGGGCCTGGCCGAGGACGTGCAGGCCGTCGCGGATCTGGGCGTCCTTGATCTCGCAGAGCCAGCCGTCGACGTGCAGCAGGAAGTCGTCGAAGCCGTCGTCCTCGGGGCGCTCCTCCAGGCCGAGGTCGTGGTCGAGCCTGGCGGCCTGGATCAGCGTCCAGATCTGGGCGCGGATCGCCGGCAGCTTCGCCGGGTCCATCGCGGCGATGTTGGAGTGCTCGTCGAGCAGCTGCTCCAGGCGGGCGATGTCGCCGTAGGAGTCGGCGCGGGCCATCGGCGGCACCAGGTGGTCGACCAGGGTGGCGTGGGCGCGGCGCTTGGCCTGGGTGCCCTCGCCCGGGTCGTTGACCAGGAACGGGTAGACCAGCGGCAGGTCGCCGAGCACCGCGTCCGGGCCGCACTCGGCGGACAGCGCGGCCGTCTTGCCGGGCAGCCACTCCAGGTTGCCGTGCTTGCCGAGGTGGACCACGGCGTCGGCGCCGAAGCCGCCGTCGGACTGCGCGGCGGCGATCCAGCGGTAGGCGGCCAGGTAGTGGTGGGACGGCGGGAGGTCCGGGTCGTGGTAGATCGCGACCGGGTTCTCGCCGAAGCCGCGCGGCGGCTGGATGAGCACCAGCAGGTTCCCGGAGCGGATCGCGGCGAGCACGATGTCGCCGTCCGGGTTCTGCGAGCGGTCGACGTACAGCTCGCCGGGGGCCGGGCCCCAGTGCTCCTCGACCCGGGTGCGCAGGCCCTCGGGCAGACCGGCGTACCAGCGGCGGTAGTCGGCGGCCGGGATGCGCACCGGGTTGCGGGCGAGCTGGTCCTCGGTGAGCCAGTCCTGGTCGTAGCCGCCGGCCGCGATCAGCGCGTGGATGAGGGCGTCGCCCTCGTGGCCGTCGTCGGTGTCGGTGTCCAGGCCCGGCAGGTCGTCGCCGAGGTCCATGCCCTGCGCGCGCAGCGCGGTCAGCAGCCGGATCGCGCTGGCCGGGGTGTCCAGGCCGACGGCGTTGCCGACCCGGGCGTGCTTGGTCGGGTACGCGGACAGCACCAGCGCGAGGCGGCGCTCGGCGGCCGGGACGTGCCGCAGCCGGGCGTGCGCGACCGCGGTCCCGGCGACCCGGGCGGCGCGCTCCTCGTCGGCGGCGTAGACGGTCAGGCCGTCCTCGTCCAGCTCCTTGAAGGAGAACGGGACGGTGATCAGCCGGCCGTCGAACTCCGGCACCGCGATCTGGGTGGCGGTGTCCAGCGGGGACAGGCCGTCGTCGCTGGCCTCCCACTGGGCGCGCGACCAGGTCAGGCAGAGCGCCTGGAGGATCGGCCGGTCCAGCGCGGCCAGCGCGCCGGCGTCCCAGGCCTCCTCGTCGCCGCCGGCCTGCGCGTCGGCGGGGCGGGTGCCGCCGGCCGCGAGCACGGTGGTGACCAGGGCGTCGGCCTCGCCGAGGGCGGCCAGCAGCTCCGGCTCGGCGCCGCGCAGCGAGGCGCAGTAGTACGCCCGGGCCTGCGCGCCGCGGTCCTCGATCGCCCGGCAGAGGGTCTCCACGAAGGCGGTGTTGCCGCTCATGTGGTGGGCGCGGTAGTAGAGCACCGCGACGGTCGGGCCCCCGGTGGTGCGGGCCTCGCGCTCCAGCGGGCCCCAGGCCGGGGCGGAGGCGGGCGGGGCGAAGCCGTGGCCGGTGAGCAGCACGGTGTCGGAGAGGAAGGCGGCGAGCTCGGCGAGGTTGGTCGCGCCGCCGTGCGCCAGGTAGGCGTGCGCCTCGGCGGCGATGCCGGCCGGGACGGTGGACAGCTCCATCAGCTGGGCGTCGGGGGCCTGTTCGCCGGTCAGCACGACCACCGGGCGGGGGCCGGCGAGCAGCGCGTCCAGGCCCTCCTGCCAGGCGCGCCGGCCGCCGAGCAGCCGGACCACGACCAGGTCGGTGCCCTCCAGCAGGGCGGGCAGGTCCTCGGGCGTCAGCCGCGCCGGGTTGCCGAGCCGGTAGCGGACCGGTCCGTCGGAGGCCCGGGCGCTCAGCAGGTCGGTGTCGGACGTCGACAGCAGCAGGATCATGCGAGGGCCCTCCCGGCCTCTCCGGCGGACATGGGGGCCGGCACGGGGGCGGGTGCGAGGGCAGGCATGGGCATGGGCGACCGCGGGATCGCGGGCATGCGGCGGCGCATGGCATCAAGCCTTCCTCGGGGTCCGCGCCCCGGGCCGGTGGAGGACGGCAGGAGTTCCTGGCTCCCGCGACTCCCCGGACTCCCGGTGAACCGCGGTCACAGTGGCGGGACCGCACCGGGTTCGCACCGGTTTCCTCCCCTGCGCCGTCGCTGGCGTGCGGACGGTCCGCGGGACCGTCCGCGAGCATCGTACGGGGTGCGGCGGGCCTGGGGGAGTGCAGGTCACGGGGCGCCGGGCGGGGCCGGACGTGTGATCGACGGTACGGCGTCAACCCGACGGAGCATCTGTATGCTCGCCGCCATGCCTCCCGAACCCGACGCCGCCGCGCCGGGCGCCGCCGTGCCCGACCGGGCGCTGGCGGACGCCTGCCCCGGGGCCCTTCGTCTGCACCCGGCCGACGACGGCGCCCTGGCCCGGGTGCGGCTGCCCGGCGGCGTGCTGACGGTCCGTCAGGCGCTCGCGCTGGCCGACGCGGCGCGGGAGCTCGGCGACGGCCGGCTGGAGGTCACCTCGCGCGGCAACGTCCAGCTGCGCGGCCTGGCTTCGGACTGCGGCGGCGAACTCGGCGGGCGGCTGCGCGCCGCCGGCCTGCTGCCCTCCGACACCCACGAACGCGTCCGCAACATCGTCGCCTCGCCCGGCCCCGCCCCCGGCCTCGCCGATGTGCACGCCTGGGCGCGCGAGCTCGACCTGGCGCTGTGCGCGGCCCCCTGGGCGACCGGCCTGTCCGGCAAGTTCCTGTTCGCCCTGGACGACGGCAGCGGCGACGTCGCCGCGCTGGACGCCGATGTGACATTGATCGCAGGCCCGGACGGCGCCGCCCTGCTGCGCCTGGGCCGGGCCGCCACCGTGCGGCCGGTGCCCGCCGGGCAGGCGGTCGGCGCGGCGCTGGAGGCGGCCCGCGGGTTCCTGGACGCCCAGCGCGCCGCCGGCGTGCGGGCCTGGCACCTGCGCGAGGTGCCCGAGCTGCTGCCCCCCGGCCCGCTGCCGATGCCCGTACTGCCCGGCACCCGCCCGCCGCTGGGGGCCCTGCCCGGGGGCGGACTGCACGTCGGCCTGCGCTTCGGCCGGGCCTCCACCGGACAGTGGCGCAGCCTGGCGCACGCCGCCGAGGGCGAGATCCGGCTCACCCCGTGGCGCGGCGCGGTGCTGCCCGGCGCCCCCGCCGAGCGGCTCGCCGCCCTGGCTGCGGCCGGGCTGCGGACCCGGTCCGGGACGGCCTGGGACGGCGCGAGCGCCTGCACCGGGCTGCCGGGCTGCGCGAAGTCGCAGGCCGACGTCCGGGCCGACGCGGCCCGGGCGCTGGACGGCGCCCCGGCGGGCCCCGGCGGCCTGCCGGTGCACTGGTCGGGCTGCGAGCGCCGCTGCGGCCACCCCGCAGGCCGCCGGGTGGACGTGCTGGCGACCGGGCGCGGGTACCGGGTGGCGGTGGAAGGTGCGCCGCAGGGGCGGGACACCGCCGTGGAAGTGACGAACGAGGAGATGGCCGCGGCGGTCGCCGCGGCCCGGAGGACCACCACGTGATCGAGTACGAGAAGGACGGCGCGTCCATCTACCGCCAGTCCTTTGCCACCATCCGGGCCGAGGCCGACCTCGCCGCGCTGCCGGCGGACGTCTCCCAGGTCGCGGTGCGGATGATCCACGCCTGCGGCATGGTCGACCTGGTCGAGGACCTGGTGTACTCGCCGGGCGTGGTCGCCTCCGCGCGCGCCGCCCTGCGCGCCGGTGCGCCGATCCTGTGCGACGTCAACATGGTCGCCAGCGGCGTCACCCGCAAGCGGCTGCCGGCCGGCAACGAGGTGATCTGCACCCTCGCCGACCCGTCCGTGCCCGAGCTGGCCCGGGCGATGGGCAACACCCGCAGCGCCGCCGCGATGGAGCTGTGGCTGCCCCGGCTGGAGGGCGCGGTGGTCGCCGTCGGCAACGCGCCGACCTCGCTCTTCCGCCTGCTGGAGCTGATCGAGGCCGGCGCCCCGCGCCCGGCCGCGGTGATCGGCGTACCGGTCGGCTTCATCGGCGCGGCCGAGTCCAAGGAGGCCCTGGCCTCCCACCCGGCCGGCCTGGAGCACCTGGTGGTCCGCGGCCGGCGCGGCGGCAGCGCGATGGCCGCCGCCGCGATCAACGCGATTGCGAGCGAGGAAGAGTGACGGATCGTCAGACGGAGGACCGGAACAGCACCGGCCGGCTCTACGGCGTGGGCCTCGGTCCCGGCGACCCCTCGCTGGTGACCGTCCGCGCCGCCGAACTCATCGGCCGGGCCGACGTGGTGGCGTACCACAGCGCCCGGCACGGCCGGTCCATCGCCCGGTCCATCGCCGAACGCTACCTGACGGACGGTCAGATCGAGGAGCCGCTGGTCTACCCGATCACCGTCGAGACCACCGACCACCCCGGCGGCTACCGGGGCGCGCTGGACGACTTCTACGAGGAGGCCGCCGCCCGGCTGGCAGCCCACCTGGACGCCGGCCGCGACGTCGTGGTGCTCGCCGAGGGGGACCCGTTCTTCTACGGTTCCTACCAGCACATGCACAAGCGCCTGGCGCACCGCTACCCGACCGAGGTGGTGCCCGGCGTGACCTCGGTCAGCGCCGCCGCCGCCCGGCTGGGCCAGCCGCTCACCGAGGCCGAGGAGACGCTCACCGTCATCCCCGGCACCCTGCCGGAGGAGGAGCTGACCGCGCGGCTTGCCGCCGCCGACTCCGCCGTCGTGATGAAGCTCGGCCGCACCTTCCCCACCGTGCGCCGCGCCCTGGAGCGGGCCGGCCGGCTGGCCGACGCCCAGTACGTCGAGCGGGCGTTCATGGCCGGCGAGCGGACGGCGCCGCTGGCCTCGGTCGACCCCGAGGGCGTGCCCTACTTCTCGGTGGCCGTGCTGCCCAGCAGGGTCGCCCCGCTGGAGCCCCCGGCGCCCGACCTGAGCGGACCCGGCAGCGTCACCGTCGTCGGCACCGGCCCGGCCGGCCCGCTCTGGCTCACCCCCGAGGCCCGCGGCGCGCTGTCCGCCGCCACCGACCTGGTCGGCTACACCACCTACCTGGACCGGGTGCCGGTGCGCCCCGGCCAGGCCCGGCACGGCTCCGACAACAAGGTGGAGTCCGAGCGCGCCGAGTTCGCCCTCGACCTGGCCCGCCGCGGCCACCGGGTGGTGGTGGTCTCCTCCGGCGACCCGGGCGTCTTCGCGATGGCCACCGCCGTCCTGGAGGTCGCCTGCGAGGAGGCCTACCGGGACGTCCCGGTGCGGATCGTGCCCGGCATGACCGCCGCCCACGCGGCCGCCTCCCGGGCCGGCGCCCCGCTCGGCCACGACTACGCGGTGGTCTCGCTCTCCGACCGCCTCAAGCCCTGGGACGTCGTCGCCGCCCGGCTGCGCGCCGCGGCCGCGGCGGACCTCGTGCTCGCCCTCTACAACCCCGGCTCGAAGTCCCGCACCACCCAGGTCGGCCTCGCCCGCGACCTCCTCCTGGAGTACCGGGCGCCCGGGACCCCGGTGGTGCTGGCCCGCGACGTCGGCGGCCCCACCGAGCGGGTGCGCACCGTGCGCCTCGCCGACCTCGACCCCGCCGAGGTCGACATGCGCACCATCCTCCTGATCGGCTCCTCCCAGACCCGGCACGTCCCCCGCCCCCCGCACCCGGACGTCACCTGGACCCCCCGCCGCTACCCGGAGGCCTGACGGCCGACCGCGCGGAAGGCCGTCACGCCTTCCGCGCGGGAGTCGTCGTCAGTCGCGGTAGATCCCGGAACGGTGGCCGACCCGCACGACGAGGACCAGCAGTCGGCCGCCGTCGACGGTGTAGATCACCCGGTGGTCCCCCACCCGCAGCCGCCGGTGTTCGGGTGAGCCGACGAGCGCGGTGGTGTGGAAGCCGTACGGGTCCTGCTCCAGCTCGGCGAGCTTCCGCAGGACCAGGACGGCGGTCGCGCGGGGAAGCTTGCGCAGTTCGCCGCGCGCGGACTCGGTGAAGAGGGTGCGGTACTTCACTCGGGCCTGGCCAGCGTCTCGGCCATGACCTCTTCGAGGGAGTACGTGGGCTCGTCGCGGCGCTCCTCGATGAGGCGCACCAGTTCCTGCTCCTCCCAGCGCCGGTACTCGCGCAGGAGCTCTATCGGGACGACCGCGGCGACCTCGCGGCCCCGTCGGGTGATCACGGTCGGCTCGTCCCGTTCGGCGCGGTCCACCACGTCGGCAAGGTGCTCACGGGCCTCGCGAATCGATACGGTCTGGGCAGGCTGCTCGCTCATGCGTCGAGTGTACGAAGCGTGCCAGGTGTACACAATCGCCCCTGGTCCTGCGGTCCCGGAACGGGGCGGAGGCCGGGGCTCAGGTCTCGATCGGTCATCGGAAATCAAGGAACGGTGCGGCATGGGTGAGGTCGGTGGGCGGGCCGGGCAGCTGAGGAGCAGTGGGCTGAGGCACGGCTGGACGACCGGGGCGTGTGCCACGGCGGCGACCAAGGCGGCGTACCGGGCGCTGCTCACCGGGGAGTTCCCGGACCCGGTGGAGATCGTCCTGCCGAAGGGGCAGCGGCCGGCGTTCGCGCTGGCGGCGGAGGGGCTGACCGAGGACGCGGGCGGCCGGCGGGCGATGGCCGGGGTGGTGAAGGACGCCGGGGACGACCCCGATGTGACGCACGGCGCGCTGGTGCGGTCCACGGTGTGGGCCGGGGAGCCGGGCACGGGCGTGGTGTTCCGGGCCGGGCCGGGCGTGGGCACCGTCACCAAGCCCGGGCTGCCGCTGCCGGTCGGCGAGCCGGCCGTCAACCCGGTGCCCCGGCAGCTGATCCGGGAGGCGGTCGCCGAGGTGGCGGCCGAGTGCGGGGGCGGCGGGGACGTGGTGGTGGAGATCTCCGTCGACCACGGCGAGGAGATCGCCCGCTCCACCTGGAACCCCCGGCTGGGCATCCTCGGCGGGCTCTCCATCCTCGGCACCACCGGGATCGTCGTCCCCTACTCCTGCTCCGCCTGGATCGACTCGATCCGGCGCGGGGTGGACGTGGCGCGCGCCGCCGGCCGCACCCATGTGGCCGGGTGCACCGGCTCGACCTCGGAGCGGACGGCCGCCGCCGTGCACGGTCTGCCCGAGGACGCGCTGCTGGACATGGGCGACTTCGCCGGCGCGGTGCTCAAGTACCTCAAGCGCCACCCGGTGCCGCGGCTGACCATCGCCGGCGGCTTCGCCAAGCTCTCCAAGCTCGCCGCCGGCCACCTCGACCTGCACTCGGCGCGCTCCCAGGTGGACAAGGGCTACCTGGCCGCACTCGCCCGCACGGGCGGCGCGGACGAGGAACTGGCGGCGGCGGTCGCGGCGGCCAACACCGGGCTGGAGGCGATCCGGCTCTGCCGGGCGGCCGGGGTGCCGCTGGGCGACCTGGTGGCGGAGGCGGCGCGGGCCACCGCGCTCGGGGTGCTGGTGGGTTCGCCGGTCGTGGTGGACGTCATCTGCATCGACCGGGCCGGGACGATCGTCGGCCGGGCGGAGCCGCTCGGGCCGTGAGCGCTCCGCCTTCGTGTCTCAGGTCTGTCCCAGGAACTTCGCTGTGATGTGAAGATCTGACGCTCATACGGGGTGAGAAACGGACAAAAGTCACGCCACGCCAGGGGTCGGTTCTGTCACTATCTCAGCCATGAGATATGGTCTGGCGAGTGACAGGCGACTACCTCACCCGTATCGGCACCCTCATCCGTACCGCGCGTCAGCACCGCGGCTGGTCCCAGGCTCAGCTCGGCGAGGCCCTCGGCACCAGCCAGAGCGCGGTCAACCGCATCGAGCAGGGCAAGCAGAACGTCAGCCTTGAGATGATCGCTCGCATCGGCGAAGCGCTCGACAGCGAGATCGTCTCCCTCGGCTACGCCGGCCCGATGCACCTGCGGGTCGCCGGCGGCACCACCCTCTCCGGCGCGATCGACGTCCGCAGCAGCAAGAACGCCTGCGTTGCCATCCTCTGCGCCTCGCTGCTGACCACCGGCCGCACCACCCTGCGCAGCGTGGCCCGCATCGAGGAGGTCTACCGGATCCTCGAGGTGCTCACCAGCATCGGCGTCAGGAGCCGCTGGATCAACGACGGCCGCGACCTCGAACTCACCCCGCCCGCCGAGCTCGACCTCGCCGGCATGGACGTCGAGGCCGCCCGCCGCACCCGCAGCGTGCTGATGTTCCTCGGCCCGCTGATGCACCGGGCCGACACCTTCGCCATCCCCTACGCGGGCGGCTGCGACCTCGGCACCCGCACCGTCCAGCCGCACCTCACCGCGCTGCGCCGGTTCGGCCTGGAGGTCGCCACCACCGGCGGCGCCTACCACGCCTCCGTCCAGCCCGGCGCCCCGCTGGACCGCCCGATCGTGCTGACCGAGCGCGGGGACACCGTCACCGAGAACGCCCTGCTCGCCGCCGCCCGCCACGACGGCGTCAGCGTCATCCGCAACGCCTCGCCCAACTACATGGTCCAGGACCTCTGCTTCTTCCTGGAGAAGCTGGGCGTGCGGATCGAGGGCATCGGCACCACCACCCTCACCGTGCACGGCGTCCCGCAGATCACCTGCGACGTCGACTACACGCCGGCCGAGGACCCGGTCGAGGCGATGAGCCTGCTCGCCGCCGCCGTGGTCACCTCCTCCGAGCTGACCGTCCGCCGGGTGCCGATCGAGTTCCTGGAGATCGAGCTCGCGGTGCTGGAGGGCATGGGCCTGGACTACGACCGCACCCCGGAGTACGCCGCGCACAACGGCCGCACCCGGCTGGTCGACCTCACCGTGCGCCCCTCCAAGCTCACCGCGCCGGTCGACACCATCCACCCGATGCCCTTCCCCGGCATCAACATCGACAACGTGCCGTTCTTCGCCGCCATCGCCGCGGCCGCCCACGGCACCACGATGATCCACGACTGGGTCTACGACAACCGCGCCATCTACCTCACCGAACTCACCCGCCTCGGCGCGGACATCAAGCTCCTCGACCCGCACCGCGTCCTGGTCCAGGGCCCGACCCGCTGGCGCGCCGCCGAGATGGTCTGCCCGCCGGCCCTGCGCCCCGCCGTGGTCATCCTCCTCGCGATGCTCGCCGCCAAGGGCACCTCGGTCCTGCGCAACGTCTACGTCATCAACCGCGGCTACGAGGACCTCGCCGAGCGCCTCAACTCCATCGGCGCCCAGATCGAGACCTTCCGCGACATCTGATCCGGATCCGGTCCCCCGGGGCCGTGGGCGCCCCCGGGGGGGCCCCGCCCGGGCGCCGGAAAAGGGGGACCGGCACGGGGA
>NZ_JBEXJT010000064.1:0-38290 GCF_040609255.1 Kitasatospora sp. NPDC004723
AACCACGCGGCCCCATCGAGACCGAAGCAGCCCGCCGCCTCGCCGACGACCTCAAGAACGAGTGATCACCCGATTACCCAACACTTTCTCAGCCGTGCGGCTGCGCGAACTGGCTGTGGATCGCGCTCTCGGTGTTGTCGTAGTTCTGGGCGGTGGCGTGCAGGTTCTTGCCGATCGTTCCGACGGCTTCCCCGAGCGTGTGGGCCTGGCCCGACCAGACGCTCCACGCGGTGTTGAGGGCGGTGGAGAGGTTCCAGCCCATCAGCGCGGCGACCGCGCCGGTGACGTGCCCCGCGGGCTGTGCGCACTCGGTGCGGACGGACTCGCGCAGGGCCGTGGCGTTGGTGCCGGCCTGGCGGATCATCCCGGGGTTCGCCCTGACGGACGGGCCGCCGGCGGCCGGCGGGAGCGTGACGGGTGGCGGGGCCCCGGCGGCGGCCGCCGCGAGGTCGGGAAACTGCTTCTTCGCCTCCGCGGTGAGGTTTCCGGAACTGTCGAAGAGCCACGGGTTCATCCGTCGCTCGAATTCGAGGTCTGCCACCAAGTCCCCCCAGGACTGTTCGACTTGTCGGGACACTACCGGGGGAGGACGAACAATCGGTCGAGTTCGCGGGAATCGGAGGACGATGATCGAATGAATGAATGCATGTGAAATGTGAGGTTGATTTTAGGTAAACCTGTGGTTCTGGCGAGGTGGCTCCTGCGTCCGGCGGTGTGCCCCGGCGCACATTGCCCGGGTCGGGCGGGGCGTGCCAGAGTGCCGGGCATGGTCAACCGCAGCGTGTTCGAGACGTCCGAGGCGTCTGAGGCGTCCCAGGCCGATGGCTCCGCCGGCGCCGATCCCGGCGCCGTCTTCGACTGGCTCGACGCGAGCGCCGGGCAGCGGGCCCGGGCCGGGCTGACCCGTACCCTGCGCAGCCGGGCCGCCGACGACGCCGTGCTGGACCTCGCGGGCAACGACTACCTCGGGCTCACCCGGCACCCCGCCGTCACCCGGGCCGCCGCCGAGGCCGCGCTGCGGTGGGGCGGCGGTGCGACCGGGTCGCGGCTGGTCACCGGCACCACGGCGCTGCACACCGAGCTGGAGGAGGAGCTGGCCGCCCTCTGCGGGGCCGAGGCGGCGCTGGTGTTCTCCTCCGGGTACACCGCCAACCTCGCCGCGCTCACCGCGCTCACCGACCCCGACACGCTGATCGTCTCCGACGCCTACAACCACGCCTCGCTGATCGACGGCTGCCGCCTGGCCCGCGCCGATGTCCACCGCGCCCCGCACAGCGACCCGGGCGCCGTTGCCGAGGTGCTCGCCGGGCGCTCCCACCGGCGCGCCCTGGTGGTCACCGACTCGGTGTTCTCGGTCGACGGCAACGCCGCACCGCTCGCCGAACTCGCCGACGCCGCACGGAGGTTCGGCGCGGCGCTGCTCGTCGACGACGCCCACGGCCTCGGCGTGCTCGGCCCCGGCGGCGCCGGCGCCACCGCCGCCGCGGGGCTCGCCGGCGCGCCCGACGTCGTCACCACCGTCACCCTCTCCAAGTCCCTCGGCTCCCAGGGCGGCGCCGTCCTCGGCCCGCGGCGCGTCATCCGGCACCTCACCGAGACCGCCCGCACCTTCATCTTCGACACCGGCCTCGCCCCCGCCGCCGCCGGCGCCGCGCTGGGGGCCCTTCGCCTGCTGCGGGCCGAACCCCACCGCGCCGAACGCGCCCGCGAGGTGGCCCGCAGCCTCGCCACCCGCCTCGCCGCCGCCGGCCTGCACGCCTCCAGTCCCGACGCCGCCGTCGTCTCCGTGCGCGCCCCCGGCCCCGAGGCCGCCGTCGCCTGGGCCGCCGACTGCCGCCGGGCCGGCCTCGCCGTCGGCTGCTTCCGCCCCCCGTCCGTCCCCGACGGCGTCTCGCGGCTGCGGCTGACCGCCCGGGGTGATCTGACGGACGCTCAGATCGCCGACGCCGTGCGGATCATCGCCGCCACCGCCCCGGCGTGAGCGGGTCCGATGGGCTTCGCGCGGCGGCCCGGGCGCTGGTCCCGGTCGCGGCGGTGCTGGCGCTGCTGGCGGTCGGCGGCCGTGGCACGGCCCACGCGGGGGAGGGGCTCGCCTACGCCGCCGGGTTCGCCGGGACCCGCGGCGCCCTGGTCGCCGACCAGTGCCTGCGCGCCAACGCCGACCGGCCCGCGCTCGGCCCGAGCGGCGACTGCCGCGGCACCTTCTTCCCCGACGACGGCGGCCCGGCGAACGAGTACGCCTGGACGGACTGGCGGATCGACACCCACCAGCGCGTCGCCGTCTCCTGCGCCGCCGACGGCGAGTGCCGCCTCGCCGGTACCGGCGGAGTCCTGTACTGGCTGAGCCTGCTGCAGCTCGCGCTCGCCGCCTTCCCCGTCGCCGGGTTCGCCGCCGTCCAGGGACTGCTGCGCCACCGGGACCCCTCCCAGCGCAAGCGGGTGGTGCTCGGCGTGACCGCGGCCGTCCTGCTGGTCGGCGCGTTCGCCACCTTCGCGGGTGCCCTGGCCGCGCGTTAGAGGCCCGCCAGCTCCTTCAGGAACAGGGTCCCGGCGTCGCGGCGGCCTGCGGTCAGCCGTGGGGCGGCGACCACGACCGCCGTCGCGCGGCACCAGGCCAGCACGCGGTCGGCGTCCGCGCCCGGGACCAGGGCCGTCAGCTCGCCGATGCGGGCCGACAGGGCGGCCGGGGCGGTGACGCCGTCGAGCACCCAGTCGACCAGGTCGAAGTCGGGGTCGCCCAGGCACGCGCGCGGGTCGATCGCCACCGGGCCGTCCGGGCCGAGCAGCACGTTGGCCGGGTGCAGGTCGCCGTGCACCAGGGCGACCGGGGCGCCGTCCGCGGTCAGCTCCCGGGCCAGGGCCCGCGCGTGCACGGTCGGCACCCCGGGGGCCCGGCGGCCGGTCAGCTCGAACAGGAAGTCCAGCCGCTCGGCCAGGGGCGGCAGCGCCACCCCGTCCACCGGCACCGACCGCAGCGCGCCCAGCAGCCCGGCGACCTCGGACGGCCGCCAGCCGCGCTCGCGCAGGGACGTGCCCGGGGCGACGTCCGCGAGCAGCAGCGCGCCCGGGCCGGCGTCGTGCTCCAGCAGCCGCACCAGCGACGGCACGCCCTGCCACGCGCTCAGCGCCGTCGCCTCCTGCGCGGCCACCACCGGGTCCGGCGTCAGCTTCAGCCACACCGCCGCGCCGTCCGCGTGCCGCTCGCAGTGGAACACCCGCGCCGTGCCTCCCCCGCCGGCCGCCCGCACCGTCAGCCCCCAGCGGGCGGCCAGCGCGTCCACCAGCGACGGCAGTTCCTCGCACCACGCCTCGGCCGCAGGACCGAAGCGTACGGTGAGCCGTGCCCGCACCTCCTCGGGCACGGTGGCGAGCGCGCTCACGACAGCACCAGCAGCGACTCCGCCCCCATCGGCCGGTAGCCCGCCGCCTGGAAGGCCCGCACGCTCGTCGCGTTCCCCGGCGCCTGCTGCGACCACACCACCTCGCCCTCCGGCAGCAGGTGCCGGGCCGCCAGCGCCAGCGCCCGCCCCAGGCCGCGTCCGCGCGCCGCCTCGTCCACCTCGATCGCGCACTCCCAGCGACCGGCCACCCCGCGGCCCAGGATCAGCACGCCGCGCCCGCCGTCCGCGTCGAACACCCGGACGTCCTCGCGGTAGCACAGCGCCCGCACCACCCGCGGATGCTCCCGGTCCTCGACCTCCGCCAGCTCCAGCGCGGGCGCACCCGGCAGCCGGTCCGCCACCGTCAGCAGGTCGATGGTGCCGTTCACCCGCCCCGTGCGTTCGGCGAGCGCGCTCAGGAACGGCGGACAGAGCGGCGCGGCCAGCGGATCGCCCGGCGCCGCCGCCAGCGCGGCCCGCACCCAGGCCGGATCCTCGTCGGTGAACACCACCGAGTGCGCGGAGAACGCCACCACCCCCGCCTCGCGCGGCGACGGCTGCGGCACCACCGTCACCGACCCGTCCGCCGGCGGGAACACCCCGCCCGCCGCGTCCGCCAGCATCTCCCGCAGTCCCCGTGCACCCACTCCGCGCCCGCCCCTCCGTGATCCTTCGTGGGCGCCCAGCCTAGTAGTCCGCCCAAGGGGTCCGCCGAAGCAGCCCACCGAAGCAGCCCACCGAAGCGGTCCGTCGAAGCGGTCCGTCGAAGCAGTCCGCCGTCAGGACTTCCTGCGCGCCCGGCTCGGCTGCACCCGGGTCGGCTCGCCCGCCGCCTTCGGGTGGTCCGGCGGGTACGGCAGCTCGCCGTGGGCCCCCTCCGCGACCTGCCGCTCGTACAGCTCCAGCAGCCCCTCCAGCCGGAACCGCTCGTCCTCCATCGCCGCGTGCACGTCCCCCAGTTCCGCGAACCGGGCCGGCAGGGTGCGCAGGTCGAAGTCCTGCGGCAGGGCGTCGTCCAGTTCCTCCCAGCGCAGCGGTGCCGAGGCCGTCGCCCGTGGCCGCGCCCGCAGCGAGTAGGCCGAGGCGATCGTCCGGTCCCGCGCCATCTGGTTGTAGTCGACGAAGATCCGCTCGCCGCGCTCCTCCTTCCACCACGCCGTCGTCACCCGCCCCGGCAGCCGTCGCTCCAGCTCCCGGCCCAGCGCGATCACCGCGTGCCGCCCGTCCGTGAACGACCACTGCGGTACCAGGGGCACGTACACGTGCAGCCCCCGGCCGCCCGAGGTCTTCGGCCACCCCCGCAGCCCCTGCTCCTCCAGCACCGCCCGCAACTCGTGCGCGGCCCGCACCGCGTCCTTGAAGTCCGTGCCCGGCTGCGGATCCAGGTCGATCCGCAGCTCGTCCACGTGCTCGGTGTCCGAGCGCCGCACCGGCCACGGGTGGAAGGTCAGACACCCCAGGTTCGCCGCCCACAGCACCGCGGCCGGTTCCGTCGGGCAGATCTCGTCCGCCGACCGGCCGCTCGGAAAGGCGATCCGGGCCGTCGGCAGCCACTCCGGCAGGCCCTTCGGGGCCCGCTTCTGGTAGAAGAACTCGCCCTCCACCCCGTCCGGGAACCGCTGCAGCGTCGTCGGCCGGTCCCGCAGCCCGCGCAGCACCCCCTGCGCCACCGCCAGGTAGTACTCCGCGACGTCCAGCTTGGTGAACCCGCGCTCCGGGAAGTACACCTTGTCCGGGTTCGACAGCCGGACGGTGCGCCCGGCGACATCCAGTTCCACGGCAGAGCCCATGCCTCTCACGCTAAGCGCGCCGTGTCCGCTCCGCCCGCCGTGCCCGCCGCGGCCGCCGTGCTCGCCCCGCCCGCCGCGCGCCCCGGAGCGTTCGGCGCGAGGATCGGGACCATGGACCTGCCCGTCATGCCGCCGCTCGCCCCGATGCTCGCCAAGTCCGTCGCGAAGATCCCGCCCGGCATGCAGTACGAGGCCAAGTGGGACGGCTTCCGCACCATCGTCTTCCGCGACGGCGACGAGGTCGAGCTCGGCAGCCGCACCGGCAAGCCCCTCACCCGCTACTTCCCCGAACTCGTCGAGGCCCTGCGCCGCGAGACCCCCGGGCGCTGCGTGCTCGACGGCGAGATCGTCATCGCCCGTGACGGCCGGCTGCGCTTCGAGGAACTCCTCGAACGCATCCACCCCGCCGCCAGCCGGGTCAGGCTCCTCGCCGAGCGCACCCCCGCCTCCTTCGTCGCCTTCGACCTGCTCGCCCTCGGCGACGAACCCCTCCTGGACCGGCCCCTCGAAGCCCGCCGCCGGGCCCTGGAGAGCGCCCTCGCCGACGCCGCCGACCCCGTCTTCACCGCCCCCACCACCACCGACCGTGAACTCGCCGAGACCTGGTTCGCCCAGTACGAGGGCGCCGGACTCGACGGCATCGTCGCCAAACCCCTCGACCAGCCCTACCGGCCCGGCGAACGCGCCATGTACAAGATCAAGCACGAGCGCACCGCCGACTGCGTCGTCGCCGGCTACCGCGAACACAAGAGCGGCCCCGTCGTCGGCTCCCTCCTGCTCGGCCTCCACGACGCCGACGGCCGCCTCCAGCACGTCGGCGTCTGCGCCGCCTTCCCGATGGCCCGCCGCCGCGAACTCGCCGAGGAACTCGCCCCGCTGCGCACCACCGACCTCGCCGCCCACCCCTGGGGCGCCTGGGCCGACGAAGCCGCGCACGCCGACGCCCGGCTGCCCGGCGCCACCAGCCGCTGGACCGGCGGCAAGGACCTCTCCTGGATCCCGCTGCGCCCCGAACGCGTCGTCGAGGTCGCCTACGACCACATGGAGGGCACCCGCTTCCGGCACACCGCCCAGTTCCGCCGCTGGCGCCCCGACCGCACGCCCGACAGCTGCACCTACGCGCAGCTGGAGGAACCGGTCTCCTACGACCTGGCCCGGGTGCTCGGCGGCTGACGCGCCGGCTGAGCCGGCGGCCGGGCGCGCCGTCAGGCCGGTTGCCCGGGCGGCGTCACCGACGAGGACACCTTCGGCGAGGGTGACCCGGACCCGGACTCCGACCCGGACGGCTCGTCCGACTGCGACGGAGTGGCCGGCAGGTCGTAGACGTTCGCCGGCGAGACGATCTCCGTGATCGCCTTCGCGAACAGCGTCGACGGCTCCGAACCCCGGTACGCCACATCGGTGTTCAGCAGCACCACCAGCGACGCCTGGGCCGACGGCAGGTACACCACCACGGCCTGGTAGCCCGGCAGCGAACCGTTGTGCCCGATCCACCCGTGGTTGTCGAAGATCCCCAGCCCGTACGAGGTGCCCGGCGCCGTCGACGGCTGCGGCTCCAGGCGCTGCGCCTGGGTCTGCGGCTTCAGCAGCGAGCCGGTGGCCAGCACCTTCGCCCACTTCTTCATGTCCGCCCGGTCCGAGATGGCCGCCCCCGCCGCCCAGCCCCACGACGGGTTCCAGTCGGTGGCGTCCTGGATCGTCCCGTCCGCCGTCTGGTTGGTGTAGCCGCGCGCGTGCGGCTGCGGGAACGCGTTGTCCGTCGGGAAGACCGTGCGGCCCAGGTCCGCCGGCTCGAACACCTCCTTCTTCAGGAAGTCCCCGAGCGGGCGCCCGTCGACCTTCTCGATCACCTGGCCCAGCAGCACCGTGTTGGTGTTGGAGTACTCGAACTCCGTTCCCGGCGGGAAGTTCACCGGATGCCGGAACGCGTACGCGGTCAACTGGTCGGGCGTGAAGGGGCGCTGCGGATCCGCCTGGAACGCGCGCACGAAGTCCTCGTCCTTGGTGTACGAGAACAGGCCGCTGCGCATGCCCGCCAGCTGGCGCAGGGTGATCTGCTCGCCGTTCGGCACGCCGGCCAGGTACTTGCCGACCGGGTCGTCCAGCCCCACCTTGCCCTGGTCCACCAGCCGGAGCACACCGGTGACCGTGAAGGTCTTGGTCACGCTGCCGATCCGCATGTTGAGCCCGGTCACCATCGCGGTGCCCGGCACCCGCTCGGACACCCCGAACGCCTTGAGGTACTCGCCCTGCGGCGTCGCCACGTCGACGATCACGCCCGGCACCGAGGCCTCCGTCAGCACCCGCCCGATCGCGGCGTCCAGCCGGGAGGTGACGTCCGACGTCAGCGGCACCGTGGTGCCGCTCGGCGCCTGGGTGGGGCTGGGCGTCGCGGTGGGACTCGCGGTTCCGGTCGGACTCGCGGTCGCCGTCGGACTCGGGGTGGGGGTCGGGCTCAGCGCAGCCGGTGCGGCCGTCACCGCCCCGGCCGCCGCCGGGTGCTCGGACGGCGAGCCGCCCGAGCAGCCGGCGGCCAGCAGTCCGGCCAGCGCCAGCAGCAGCGCCACCGGCGCCGGCCGGGCGAGGGGCCGCCACCGGGGGGCGGCGGCTCGGGTCGACACACGGTTCGTCATCTTCGGGGCGCCTCTCTGGGCCGGACGGACCCGGAGCAGCGCTCGACGGGCCCGCAAAGGGGGAGCGATCGCCACCGTATGCGCGCCCGCCGCGCCCCGCGCGCCCACCGGCCGCCCGCTGGACCGAACGGACCCACGCGTCAGCCACCCGCCGCAACCCCGCTCGCACGCCCCCGACGTACGCCCACCAGCACCATTACCCGCCCCCTACCCGCGCCCGAGTAGGGTGCGCACCGCCGGAGCCGACGGGAGGGGAACACCGAGGTGCTGCACAGCGAAGCCGTTGCCGGAGCCGGATCAGGAGCCGGAGCCGTCGCCGAAGCCGTCGGCGTCGGAAAGCGCTACGGACGGGGGCCCTGGATCCTGCGCGACGTCGAGCTGCGCCTCGCCCCCGGCGACGTCCTCGCCGTGCTCGGCGCCAACGGCTCCGGCAAGTCCACCCTGCTGCGGATCCTCGCCGGCCTCACCCGCCCCACCACCGGCCGCCTCACCGGTGCCGTCACCCGCCCCGTCACCGCCGGCCGCCGGGCCGCCGTCGGCTACGTCCCCGACCGGTTCACCGCCCACGAGCGCCACACCGCCACCGGCTACCTCACCCACCTCGGCCGCGTCCGTGGCCTGCCCACCGCAGCCGCCCGCCGCCGGGCCGCGGAGCTCCTCGACCGGCTCGCCCTCGTCGGCGGCTCCCACGCCGCCCTGCGCACCCTGTCCAAGGGCAACGCCCAGAAGGTCGCGCTCGCCCAGGCCCTGCTCGTCCCGCCCGATCTGCTGGTGCTCGACGAACCCTGGTCCGGCCTCGACGCCTCCGCGCACACCGTGCTCGCCGAACTCATCGCCGAGACCGCCGCCGAGGGCGGGGCCGTGGTCTTCACCGACCACCGCGAAGCCGTCGCCGAGGCGCACGCCACCACCGTCCGCACCCTCGCCGACGGCCGGGTGACCGGGGCCCCGTCCGCGCCGTCCGCGCCCGCGTCCGCAGGGTCCGCCGCCGTGCCGCCCGCCGAGCTCGTGCTCACCGGCCCCGGCCCGGACGGCCCCGACTGGCAGGCCCTGCCCGGCGTCCTCACGCTGGAGCGCCGCGGCCCCGAACTCCACCTGCGGGTCGAGCAGACGCACGCCGACGCCGTCCTGCTCACCGCGCTGCGCCACCGGTGGTCGGTGCGCGCCGTCACCCGCCCCGCCCCCGCCCCCGCCCCCACGAGGACCACCAGCCGATGACCGCCCTCGTCCGCTACCAGCTCGCCACCCTGCTGCTCTCCCAGCGCTACCTCGCCCCGCTGATCCTGTTCACCGGCCTCGTCGCCGTCCTCACCAGCGACGACAGCGGCCCGCTCACCGCCGCCCACGGAGCCGCGTCCGCCGCGATGCTGCTCGCCGCCACCTGGCTCACCATGGCGCTCACCGGTCTGGAGGACCGGCCCCACCGCGCGCTCCTCACCGCCGCCACCGGCAGCCGCCGACGTCTGCTCACCGGCACCGTGCTCACCGCCCTGCTCGGCTGTCTGCCGCTCACCGCCCTCGGCCTCGCCCTGCCGCTGCTCGTCGGCACCCACACCCCCACCGCCGCCGACCTGCTGCTCGGCACCGAAACCCAGCTCACCTGCGCCCTCACCGGTACCGCCGTCGGCCTGCTCGCCTCCCGGCCACTGGTCCGCCGGCCGGGGTTCGGCCTGCTGCTCGCCCTCGGCCTGCTGCTCGTGCTCACCGTGAGCAAGGGCCTGCCCCCGGTCAACCTGCTGCTCACCCGGCTCTCCACCCACGACCGCTCGGCGGAGCTGCTGGCCTCCACCGCCCTGCTGCTCGCGCTCGCCGCCGCCCTCCTCGCCGCCGCGGCGGCCCTCGTGCACGCCGTCACCGCCCGCCGCGACTGACCCGGTCGCACCGGGGGAGCACCGGCCTCGGCGCAGCGCCCCGCGCGCCCCGGACATGCCTCGCGCGCTGCGCCGTCGGAGTGCCGACCGGCACGCCGCAGTGGCCCCCGACCCCAGCTCGGGCACGATCGTTTAGCCGAGCTGTCGCGGCCCTTAAGAATTCCTCGATGGACCGCACCCCCTCCCACCAGGCAGATTTCTGCCTGCCCGGAATGCGGACACCGGAACCGGTTCCGCAGGCCCTGGCCCCGCCAGGACCCGTCGGTCCTCGGGCCGCCACCCACCGGGCCCCGTCGGCCTGCCACACCAGGCCGCCCCCACCGCGCGTCAGGAGCCACCGCCGTGAAGGCACTCGTCAAGCAGAAGGCCGAACCCGGACTCTCGCTGATGGACGTCCCCACCCCGGTGATCGGCCCCGGCGAGGTCCTCATCAAGGTGCTGCGCACCGGCATCTGCGGCACCGACCTGCACATCCGCAAGTGGGACGGCTGGGCCCAGCAGACCATCAGGACCCCGCTCGTCCTCGGCCACGAGTTCGTCGGCGAGGTCGCCGAGATCGGCGCCGGCGTCGCGGACATCACCGTCGGCGACCTGGTCAGCGGCGAGGGCCACCTGGTCTGCGGCAAGTGCCGCAACTGTCTGGCCGGCCGCCGCCACCTGTGCCGCAACACCGTGGGCCTCGGCGTCAACCGCGACGGCGCGTTCGCCGAGTACGTGGCCCTGCCCGCCTCCAACGTCTGGGTGCACCGCGTCCCCGTCGACCTCGACGTCGCCGCGATCTTCGACCCCTTCGGCAACGCCGTGCACACCGCGCTGTCCTTCCCGCTGGTCGGTGAGGACGTGCTGGTCACCGGCGCCGGCCCGATCGGCATCATGGCCGCCGCCGTCGCCAAGCACGCCGGTGCCCGCAACGTGATGATCACCGACGTGTCGCCCTACCGCCTCGACCTCGCCCGCAGGGTCGGCGTCTCGCTGGCGCTGGACGTCTCCGAGCACACCATCGAGGAGGGCCAGCAGAAGCTCGGCCTGCGCGAGGGCTTCGACGTCGGCCTGGAGATGTCCGGCCGCCCCGAGGCGCTCCAGTCGATGATCGCCAACATGACCCACGGCGGAAAGATCGCCATGCTCGGCCTGCCCGCCGAGCAGTTCCCGATCGACTGGGCCTCCGTCGTCACCTCGATGCTCACCATCAAGGGCATCTACGGCCGCGAGATGTTCGAGACCTGGTACGCGATGTCCGTCCTGCTGGAGGGCGGCCTCGACCTCAGCCCCGTGATCACCGGCCGCTACCCCGCCGCCGACTTCGAGGCCGCCTTCGACGAGGCGGCGAGCGGCCGCTGCGGCAAGGTCATCCTCGACTGGACCGCCTGATCCCCGCGATCACCGCTCCGCCCACCCCCCTCGCCCGGCACCCTCGCCATCCCCGTTGCCACCCCGCTTAGGAGCAGCTGTGTTCGACACCGTGCGCGACGATGTCGCCGCCACCCTCGACGAGATCCGCGAGGCCGGCCTCTTCAAGCCGGAGCGGGTCATCGGCAGCCCGCAGAGCGCCGCCGTCACCGTCACCGCCGGCGGCACCCCCGGCGAGGTGCTCAACTTCTGCGCCAACAACTACCTCGGCCTCGCCGACCACCCCGAGATCCTCGCCGCCGCCAAGGACGCCCTGGACCGCTGGGGCTACGGCATGGCCTCGGTCCGCTTCATCTGCGGCACCCAGGACGTGCACAAGGAGCTGGAGGAGCGGCTGTCCACGTTCCTCGGCCAGGAGGACACGATCCTCTACTCCTCCTGCTTCGACGCCAACGGCGGCGTCTTCGAGACCCTGCTCGACGAGCGCGACGCCGTCATCTCCGACGCCCTCAACCACGCGAGCATCATCGACGGCATCCGCCTGTGCAAGGCCCGCCGCCACCGCTACGCCAACCGCGACCTCGCCGACCTGGAGCAGCAGCTCAAGGAGAGCCAGGACGCCCGCCGCCGCCTGATCGTCACCGACGGCGTCTTCTCCATGGACGGCTACGTCGCCCCGCTGCGCGAGATCTGCGACCTCGCCGACCGCTACAACGCCATGGTCATGGTCGACGACTCGCACGCCGTCGGCTTCGTCGGCGCGCACGGGCGCGGCACGCCGGAGCTGCACGGCGTCATGGACCGCGTCGACATCATCACCGGCACCCTGGGCAAGGCGCTCGGCGGCGCCTCCGGCGGCTACGTCGCCGCGCGGCGCGAGATCGTCGCGCTGCTGCGCCAGCGCTCGCGCCCGTACCTGTTCTCCAACTCGCTGGCGCCGGTGATCGCCGCCGCCTCGCTGAAGGTGCTGGACCTCGTCGAGCAGTCCAACGAGCTGCGCGAGCGGCTGGCGGCCAACACGGCGCTGTTCCGCTCGAAGATGACCGAGGCGGGCTTCGAGATCCTCCCGGGCGACCACCCGATCGCCCCGGTGATGATCGGCGACGCCGCCAAGGCCGGCCGCCTCGCCGAACTGCTGCTGGAGCGCGGCGTCTACGTGATCGGCTTCTCCTACCCGGTCGTGCCGCACGGCCAGGCCCGGATCCGGGTGCAGCTCTCCGCCGCGCACACCACCGAGGACGTCGAGCGCGCCGTGGCCGCCTTCGTCGACGCGCGCGCCGCGCTGGGCGAGTAGCCGCCCCCCTGATCGCCCGTGGCGCGTCCGCTCGGAACCGGACGCGCCACGGGCTCAACGACCGCCGTGCGGCGGGGGCCGGACCGGCCCACCCCCGCCGCACGGCACCCAGGACCACCTGCCCCACCCTCCCGTGAAACGGGAGTGGGAAGTTGGCCCGTCCGACTCTCCACTCCCGTTCCGCGGCTTCCGGAGCCGCCCGCCCCGCCGCCTCTCGTTCACCTGTTCGTCACCCCCGCCCCGGGAGTCCCGCGGACGCTGGCAGAATTGGCCTGTGATCGACGCGAGACGGCTGCGGACCCTGCGAGCGGTGGCGGACCACCGGACGGTGACGGCCGCGGCGGCCGCGCTCTACCTCACCCCCTCCGCCGTCTCGCAGCAGCTCGCCGCGCTGGAGCAGGAGACCGGCCACCACCTGCTGGCCCGCGAGGGCCGGGGCGTCCGGCTCACCGCCGCCGGGGAGATCCTGCTCGGCCACGCCGACGCGGTGCTGGCCCAGCTCGAACGCGCCGAGGCCGACCTCGCCGCCTACAGCGCGGGCGTGGCCGGCGAGGTCACCGTCGCCTCCTTCGCCACCGGCATCTCGCTCGTCCTCGCCCCGGCCATCGGCACCCTCGCCGCCCGCGCCCCCGGCGTCCGGCTCAAGGTGCTGGACGCCGAGGGCGACGCCAGCCTGCCGATGGTGCTCGACGGCCGCGCCGACCTCGCGGTGGCGGTCGAGTACCGGGGCGCCCCGCGCGCCGACGACGCCCGCCTCACCCGGGTCCCGCTCTACGCGGAACCGTTCGAGGCGGTGCTGCCGCTCGCCCACCCGCTGGCCGCCGGCGAGGGCCCGATCGCGGTGGCCGACCTCGCCGACGAGCCGTGGATCGGACCCTACCCGGGCAACCCGTGCCACGACGTGGTGCTGCTGGCCTGCGAGCACGCCGGGTTCCAGCCGCGTCTGCTGCACTCCTCCGACGACTTCCGCGCCGTCGTCGCCCTCGCGTCGGCCGGTGCGGGGGTGGCGCTGGTGCCGCGTTCGGCGCTGCTCGGCGTCGACCTCGCCCGGGTCGCGGTGCGCCCCGTCGACAGCGCGCTCGCCACCCGCCGGGTGTTCGCGGCCGTCCGCGCCGGCGCCGACGGCCACCCGCTCATCCGCCCGGTCCTGGACGCGCTGGCCGACGCCGCGCCCGAGTCCGACCGGCGCTGACGCCGGTGCGGCGGTCGGTGTCCGTGGCCGACCGGCGCTGTTGAGGGGAGGGGCGGCGGGCCGTCAGCCGGTGAAGAGCGGTTCGTAGGGCGAGTTCTCCGGGGTGAAGACCAGGACGTACTCCTCGTCGGCGCCGCGGCCGGTGCCCGTGGCGACCTCGCGGAGGCGGGCCAGGACCTCCGTCTCGGGCGGGAGGACGAGCCCGAGCGCCGCCGCGGCGGCGTCCCGGGCAGCCGCCAGGTCGGGCAGGTCCGCGAGGTACTCGGCGGCTGCCTCGGCGCTCTCCGTCGCGGAGAAGGCCGGGCAGTCCCGCCACCAGGGCGCGACCAGCAGCAGTCGCAGCAGCTCCGGCAGCCCGACCGCGATCAGGCCCGCCCGGCCTTCCGAGTCGGCGTACAGGACCGGACGCTCCTCGCCGCCCTCGCCGCAGAAGAAGAACGTGCCCCCGGCGCCGTCCCCGGCGAACCCCTCCAGCGCCGCCCCCGAGGCGAGGTGGACCTCCTCGACGTGGTCGCCGCGGTCGAGGTCGAAGTCGCCCGGCCAGGCGAGGAAGTCGGCGGCCTCGGTGTGTTCGGTGATGGCGGTGATCAGTGATGACATGGGGGCACCCTAGCCATCGGGACCGACGGCGGACCGACGGCGGACCGACGGCGGAGCGGCGGTGGGGCGGCGGTGGGGCGGTGCGGGCCCGGTGCGGGCGCCCCGGCCGGCGGGCGTGTCCGCCCTCTTGCCGGTGTCCGGCGCGAGCGTCAGCATGAGGGCACCGCTGTCATGTGCCGCTGGAGGGGGGATCCTGTCGATGGGTGGTGGGGATCCGGTGTGTCCGGAGTGCGGTGCGCCCCGCGTGCCGGGGCCGCCCCCGCGGCCGACGGCGGCCGGGCTGCCGCCGACCGGTGCGCTGACGCCGCGCGAGCGCGCCGTCCTGCACCTGCTGGGCCTCGGATACGACAACCGCTCGATAGCCTACGAACTCCATATCAGCGAACGCACCGTCAAACGGTTCGTCACCGCCATTCTGGCGAAACTGGGACTCCGGTCAAGACTGCAGGCCGGACTGCTCGCGCTGATTCTCGCGGAGTCCGCCCCCGCGCCGGCCGCCGGCTGCGATTCCTGGCCCAAAGGTCTCATGGACGGACCCCCGGAGGGCGGTGATGATGATCTGGAATCCGAGAAGGAGGGGACCATGACCTTCGACGCCCTCGCCGCCCTCCGGCAGGCGGGCAACCCGGTCGACCTGCTGACCCTGGAACAGCGGGACGTGCTGTCCCGGCTCACCGAGGACGAGGTGGCCGTCCTCAATTCCGTGAAACAACGGCTGGACGCCGTTTCGGACGCCGAGGTGGAAGGGCATTCCTTCGTCATCAAGTTGGCGTGAGATGGCGGTGGGATTCGGGATTCTCGGCCCGCTCCGCGTGCTGGAGAACGGTCGCGAACTCGATGCGGGATCCCGGAAACAACAGATTCTCCTGGCGGCACTGCTGTCCCACGCGAATACCCGGATTTCGGCCGATGCGCTCGTCGAGGCACTGTGGGACGACGCGCCGCCGCGCACCGCCCGCAAGAACCTCCAGGTGTACGTCTCGGGGCTGCGCCGGCTGCTCGGCGCGGAACCGGGAGCCGCCCCGGAGCCGGGGAGCGGCCCGGAGCCGGCCGTGCCGGTCCTCCGGATCAGCCACCAGGCCGGCGGCTACGTCCTGCACACCACCGAGGACGGCCTCGACGCCCTGCGCTTCGAGCAGCGCGCCCGGGCCGGGGCGCTCGCCGAGGCGCTGGGCCTGTGGCGCGGCCCGGCCCTGGACGGGTTCCGCGACGTCCCGCTGATCGACGCCGCCGGGCAGCGCCTGGACCGCCGCTTCCTCGGGGTGTTCGAGGACTGGCTGGACGCCGAACTCGCCGCCGGCCGTGGGGCGGAGGCGATCGAGCGGGTCACCGAGACCGCCCAGCGCCACCCGCTGCGCGAGCGGCTGCGGATGCTGCAGATGACCGCGCTGTGCCAGGCCGGCCGCCGCTCCGAGGCGCTCGCCGTCTACGACGAGCTGCGCCAGCTGCTCGCCCACGAGCTCGGCCTGCCGCCCAGCCCGGCGCTGACCCGCTGCTACCGCGCGCTGCTCTGCGACCCGGGCCCGGTCCTGCCGCGCCCCGCCGCCGGCCCCACGGGCCCGGCGGTCCCCACGGTCCCCAGGGCCGTCGTCGCCCCGGCCGACCCGGGCCCGGCGCCGCCGCACCTGCTGCCCACCGACCCGCCCGCGTTCACCGGCCGCGCGGCCGCCGTGCACCGGCTGAGCGAGGTGCTCACCGGCGGCGCCGGCCGGCTCGCCGTGCTGACCGGACCGCTCGGCGCCGGGAAGACCGCGCTCGCCGTGCACACCGCGCACCGGCTCGGCGAGCAGTTCCCGGACGGCCGCCTGTTCGTGCGGCTGCGCGGGGAGGACGGCCGGCCGCGCCCGCTGGAGGACGTGCTGCGCCGGCTGCTGGCCGCCGCCGCTCCCACCCGGCGAGGCGGAGCTCCGCCCGGCCCGGCGGCCCGGTCCGATCCGCGCTGGGCCTGGCAGCTGTGGCTGACCGGCCGGCGTGCCCTGGTGGTCGTCGACGACGCCCGGCGCGAGTCGGAGGTCCGGCCGCTGCTGCCGGAGGCCGGGCAGAGCGCGGTGGTGGTCACCGCCCGGCCCGGACTGATCGGCCTGGAGGGCGCCCACCGGTTCTGGCTGCCGCCGTTCACGGTGGACGAGGCGGTGGAGTTCCTCGGGCGGACGATCGGCGCGGACCGGGTCGGCGCGGACCGCGACTCCGCCGCCCGGATCGTGCGCGCCGCCGGGCTGCTGCCGCTCGGGGTGCGGCTGGTCGCAGACCGCCTGGCCTTCCTGCGGCACGTGCCGCTGCACGAGTACGGCGCCCGGCTGACCGGCGGGCGCGCCCTGCTGGACGAGCTGTGCGGGGGAGACCCGCTGGTACGGGTGCGGCTGGCCGGGTCGGTGGGGGAGCTGCCGCGGGACGGGCACCGGGCGGTGCTTCGGCTCGGGCTGCTCGCCCGCCCGGTGTTCACGCTCGACGAGGCGGCGGCGGTGCTGGACTGCGACCCGGGGACGGCGGCGCGGACCCTGGAGGACCTCCTGGAGGCCAGCCAGCTCACCGTCGCCGGTACGGACGGCCCCGGCGGTGCCGTGCGGTTCGCGCTGCCGGCGCTGCTCTACGCCTACGCCCGGGAGCGGGCCGCCCGGGCCGCCGAACGGGTGCCGGTGCGGCATCGCTGAACGGCGGCTGACTGACCGTCATACCGAAATCGAACCGCCGGCCAACCGCCGCCATACCGGGCCTGCCTACGGTGTCCCCGGGCCGGCGTAGCGGACGCCGCACAGCAGAGGGAGGACAGCATGTCCGACTCCATCAACCCGGAGCCGACCGAGGCCGAGGACGAGGACGTCGACGTCGTCGCGCACGGCATCGAGGAGGAGGACGGCCTCGTCGAGGACGTCTGCATCATCAACAACAGCTCGGCGCTCTGACGCGGTCCGAACGGCGAGGCGTCTGGACGCCCGACGCCCGACGCCTGACGCCTGACGCCTGAGCGGGCCGTCCGGCCCCGGCCCGAGCCGCCGGCGGCCGGACGGCCCGCTCGCCTCCCGCCCGGCCCGCCGCCCGACCCGCCCCGGAGGCCCCGTGAACATCCTGCTCTGCCCGCTCAGCGACGGCGGCTACCTCTACCCGGCGCTCGCCGCCGGGCGCGAACTGCAACGCCGCGGCCACCGGGTCTCCGTGCTCGGGCGCGCCGCCGCCGCACCGTTCGCGGCCGAGGCCGGCCTGCCGTTCGCGGCGGCGGAGGAGTTCGGCGGCGCGCGGGCCTTCGACGCGGCCCGCTGGGGCGTCACCGGACTCGCGCAGTACCGGGCCACCGTGCGCGCCGCCCGGCAGGCCCGCGCGGACCTGCTGATCACCTCGGTGCTGTGCAACGGCGCGCTGCTCGCCGCCGAGGCGCTGGACCTCCCGGTGGTGGTGATCGGGCTCTCCATCCACCTGTGGACCTACCGCTCCGGCGGCACCGACGAGCCGCAGTACGGCCGCACCCGGGAGAACCGGACCCGCGAGACCCTGGCCCTGTACACCGCCACCCGCGAGCAGGCCGGTCTCGCCGGCCGCGCGGCCCCCGGCGGCGTGCTCGACGACTCCCCGCTCCTCGGTGACGCCCTGCTGCTCCGCGGGCTGCCCGAACTCGAACACCCGGGCGCCGAGTTGCCGCCCCGGGTGCACCACGTCGGCCCGCTCGCCTGGGAGCCCGCCGCCGACCCGGCCGAACTCGCCACCCTCGACGATGCGTTGGCCCGCACCGGCAAGCCCCTCGTCTACGTCCACCTCGGCCGCTTCTTCGGCGGCGGCTCCCCGTGGCCCCGCCTCAACGCCACCTTCACCGGCGGCCGCTACCAGGCCGTGGTGGAACAGGGCCGCACCGCGGACCCGCGGCCCGCGCCGGAGGCCGACGTCCTGCTCGTCCGCAAGCCCTGGCTGGGGCCGCTGGTCCACCGCGCCGGCCTGGTGCTGACCGCCGGCACCTCCGCCCCCGTCCTCGGCGCCCTGCTGCGCGGGCGCCCCCTCGGCGTCACGCCCAACGGCTCCGAGCAGCCGGTGCTCGCCGGCGCCCTGCTGCGCGAAGGCGCCGCCGTCCACCTGCCGCGCGCACCGCGACCGGACCCGGCCGGGCTGCTCGACGCGGCCTGGCACGACCGGAGCCTGCGCGCCCGCGCCCGCGGCCTCGGCCACCGCCTCGCCGAGACCGAGACCGGCAGCGCCCGGCGTGCCGCCGACCTCGTCGAGCAGACCGCCCGGCAGCCCGCAACCTCAAGGGAGAACCATGGGTACTCGACCAGCCGGCCCGGACCTCGCGGCCGTCGCGAGCCTCTCGGCGGGAGCGCGGAGCTGGATCGGACGGCACTGCGGCTATCTTGACGGACCGTCAGGACGGACCGAGCTGCCGGTGACCCCCCGGGTCAAGGCGCTGCTCCAACTCGCCCTGCTGCACCGGGCCTGGGCGAAGGCCGACCCGGCGGACCCGGAGCTGGCCGGGGTCGCCGCGACCGTCGACCGGGTCTGGCGTCACCCCGGCCACCCGCCCCTGCTCACCGCCGACCCCCGCTACGCCCGGCAGTTCCAGCTGATGTACGGCGCGCTCGCCCCGGCCGGCCTCGCCGCCGACGGCCCGCACCGCACGGCCCTCGCCGAGGCGGTGGCGGGCGACTTCCTGACGCCGCGCCGCAAGTCGCCCTACCTGCGCCTGGAGACCCGCTACTACGCCGAACTCGCCGCTGTGCCGCACCGCCTGGGCGGCTACCCGGAGCTCTACCGGATCAGCCGGCTGGCCCTCCACGCCGACGAGCGGCCGCTCGCCGACCTGGACGTGTGCAACGTGACCCACACCGTCTTCCACCTCGCCGACTTCGGCTTCCGCGACCCGGGCCTGGGCGCCGCCGACCTCGCGCACGCCCGCGACCGGGTCGTCCGCCTGACCGAGCGGTGCGTCCGGCGCGGCGAGTGGGACCTCACCGGCAAGCTGGTGCTCGCCCAGTACTGCCTGGGCCTCGACCCGCTGGGCACCCCGTCCGGGGCGGCCGGTCTGCGGATGCTCGCCGAGGTCCAGGCTCCCGACGGCGCCGTCCCCGGCCGCTCCGCCGCCGACCGGGCGCCCGCCGGCGCGAGCCCCGTCGAGTACTTCCGCGCGTCCTACCAGTCCACCCTGGTGGTGGCGCTGGCGACGGTGGTCCTGCTGCACCGCAGGCAGGCCGTACCGGCACTGGGAGGTGCCCGATGAGCCCCGCGAGCCCGGTGAGCCCGGTGACGACCGCCGCCGCCGAGGGCGGCGCCCGGCTCCTCCGGGGCGAGCGCAACTGGTGGTTCCTCGGCCCCGGCGGCGGCCTCGCCCGGCTGCGCCCGGGCCAGTTGGCGGCCGACGGCACCCTGCGCCCCGGCACCGAACGCCGGCTGCGCGAACACGGCCTGCTGACCGCCCCGGCCCCGCGCAGCTACGCGCTGACCGTGCTCACCAGCACCCACTGCAACCTCGGCTGCGGCTACTGCTTCCAGAACACCGGCCAGGACGGCGACGGCGGCAGCCGCCCGCCCCGGATCGCCCGCAAGCGCCTGACCTCGCGCACCATCACCGACATCCTCGACTTCGCCGACCGGCGGATGGCCGCCGCCGGCCTGGCGGAGCTGCGCATCCTGCTGTTCGGCGGCGAGCCGCTGCTCAACCCGCGCGGCTGCCTGGAACTGCTGGAGCGGGCCGCCGGCCACGGCCTCGCCTCCGCCTGGATGATCTCCAACGCCACCCTGCTCACCCCCGCGCTCGCCGACGGACTCGCCGAGCGCGGACTGCGCTCCGTCCAGGTCACCTTCGACGGTGACCGCCCCGACCACGACCGGATCCGGATCCGGCGCACCGAGGGCGGCGGGACCTTCGACACCATCGTCGGCAACCTCGCCGGGGCCTCCGAGACCTCCCCGCTGCGCTGGCTGCTGCGGGTCAACGTCTCCCAGGAGACCCACCGGGGCGTGGACGCGCTGATCGACCGGCTCGCCGTCGCGCTCGACCCGGCCCGCTGCACCCTGTACTTCGCCCAGGTCGGCGACGTCGGCGTCGGCTACGGCAACGACCTGCGGCACACCCGCGACCTCTCCGACCGGTTCACCCGCTGGCAGCGCCGGGCGCTCGACCTCGGCTTCACCGTCAGCCGTCCGCAGGCCCACCGGCCGTGCGCCACCTGCGGCCACGGCGACGGCCGCTACGGCGCCGTGGTGAGCGCCGACGGCACGCTGGCCAGCTGCTGGGAGACGGCGGGCAAACCGGACTGGGAGGTCGGCACCGTCACCGGCGGCTACCTGCCCGCCGCCCGCACCCGGGACCGCTGGGTCGCCTGCGAGGACCTCTACCGGCGCGAGGACGACCGGCGCACCCTCGCCGACTTCCACGACACGGTGGACGCCGCGCTGCTCGACTACCTGGACGAGACGGGGCGCCTGTGACCACGGCATCCGGTCTCGGCGTCGGCGGCGACCTGCGGCGGCTCTCCGCCGGCACGCTCGGCTGGCTCGGCCGCCACCTCGACCACTTCGACCCGTTCGCGACCCGCCGCCCGGCGTTCGAACGCGGCCCCGGCGAGTGCGGCGGCGCGCACCGCCCGGCCAAGGCCGCGCTGGAACTCGCCCTGCTCACCCACTGCTGGAGCCGGCTCGACGAGGGCGCCGATCCGCGCCGCACCGAGGCCACCGCCCGGGTCCGGGCGATCTGGCGCCACCCCGGCTTCCCGCGCCTGCTGGCCGCCGACCCGCGCGCCGCCGCCCAGTACCGGCTCGCCTGCGCCGCCCTCGCCCCGGCCGGGACGGACGACGCGCCCTGCCGGGCCGAACTCGCCCGGCTCACCCCGGCCGACCTCTCCCCGGTCGGGCGCTCGGCCTACCAGCGGCTGGAACTGCGCTACTACGCGGACAAGGCCGGGGTGGCGCACACCGTGGAGCCGTACGCGGACCTCGCCGAGCGCAACGTCCTCGTCGAGCTCCCCGCCACCGCCCTGGCCCGCGCGGCGCGCCGCGACCGCCGCGACGCGCGAGGAGCGGCGGGCCGCCCCGAGGAGCCGCCCGTCACCGTCCCCGAGGCCTACGCGCTCACCCACTCCAGCTTCTACCTCAGCGACTTCGCCCGCACCGGCCCCGGCCTGCCCGAGGGCGCGGTGGCCGCTGCCGCCGCCCTGGTCGCCCGGCTGCTGGACCACTGCGTGCGGCACGACTGGTGGGACCTCGCCGCCGAACTCGTGATGACCCAGGTCTGCCTCGGCCTGGACGCCCCCGGCACCCCCGAGGGCGCCGCCGCCGTCGACTGCCTGGCCCGCGCCCAGCGCCCCGACGGCTCCGTCCCCGGACGCTCCGCCGCCACCCGGGCGGGCGCCGCCGACCCGCCCGCCGACCACTTCGCCAAGGCCTACCACACCACCCTGGTGACCGCCCTGATGACGCTGCTGCTCGGAGCGGAGGGCACCGCATGAGCGCCCTCGCCAGGCTCCGGCCGACCCTGATCAGCCCCACCTACACCCGGCTCTGGTTAGGCCAGGCCGTCTCCTCCGTCGGCGACGCGGTGTTCAGCACCACGCTCGTCCTGTGGGTGGCCACCGTGCTGGCCGAGGGCAGGTCCTGGGGCCCGCAGGCGGTCAGCGGCGTCGTCCTCGCGACCAGCGCGGCCGTGATGTTCGTCGGCCCCCTCGCGGGCGTCTTCGTCGACCGCTGGGACAAGCGCGCCACCATGCTCGGCACCGAGGTGCTGCGCGGCGTCCTGGTGGCGGCGCTGACCGCCGTCTCCTTCGTGCCCACCGAGGACCTTCCGGCCGGCGTCTGGCTCGCCCTCATCTACGCCACCGTGCTGGCCCTCAACGCGGCGAGCCAGTTCTTCACCCCCGCCCGGTTCGCGGTCATCGCCGACCTGGTCACCGACGAGGCCGACCGCGCCCGGGCGGCCGGCCTGGCCCAGGCGACCGGGCAGACCGCCTGGATCATCGGTCCGCCGCTCGCCGCGCCGCTGCTGTTCACGGTCGGCCTGCAGTGGGCGCTGCTGTTCAACGCCCTCTCCTACCTGGTGTCCTACTTCGCCATCCGCGGGGCGGACCTGACGCCCGTCGCGTCGGCCGCCGCCGCGAAGCAGCGCGCACAGGCGGCCGAACGGCGCGGCCTGTTCCAGGACTTCACCGCCGGACTGCGCTTCTTCGCCCGCAACCGCTTCCTGGTCGCGCTGCTGCTGCTCACCGTGATCGGCCAGCTCGGCACGGGGGCGCTCAGCACCCTCAACGTCTTCTTCGCCACCCGCAACCTGCACGCCTCCGCCGAGCTGTACGGCTACCTGGGCATGGCGATGGGCATCGGCGGGATCGCCGGCGCGCTCGCCGCCGGCCGCGTCGTGCAGTGGATCGGCGCGCGGCGCACCACCTGGATCGGGCTGATGGCCAGCGGCGTCCTGCTGGTGCTGTACTCGCGGCAGACCGCGTTCCCGGGCGCGGTGGCGCTGCTGTTCGTCTTCATCGTGCCGATCACCATGCTGAACACCGCCATGGCGCCGCTGCTGCTGGCCGCCACCCCGCAGGAGTTCCGGGGCCGGGTGGTCGCCGTGTTCTACCCGGTCACCCGGCTGGCGGCGATGCTGACGGCGGTGCTCTCCGGCTGGCTCGTCGGCAGCGGGCTGCGGGGCTTCTCGGGCTCGCTGGCCGGGCTGAGGTTCGGGCCGATCGACACCGTCTTCGCCGTGGCCGGGCTGCTCGTGGTGCTCGCCGGCGTCTACGCGCGGCTCGCGCTGCCGGCTCCGGCTCCGGCTCCGGCTCCGAAGCCTGCCGCGGACACGGCCGAACCGGCCGAACCGACCCTGGAGGGCCGGCCGTGAGCTGCGCCGCGTGCGGACGTCGCACCGCCGAGGCGGACCGGTTCTGCGCAGGCTGCGGCGCACCCCTCGCGGCCGTCGCCGAACCGCCGCCCGAGCCGCGCGAGTCCCGCCGCAAGGTGTCCATGCTCTTCCTCGACATCGTCGGCTCCACCACGCTCGCCGAACGCCTCGACCCCGAACCGCTGCGCCGCGTCATGGACCGCTACTTCGCCAGCTGCGGCGCCTGCATCGCCGAACACGGCGGCGTGGTCGAGAAGTTCATCGGGGACGCGATCCTCGCCGCGTTCGGCGCCACCGTCGCGCACGAGGACGACGCGCTGCGCGCCGTGCGCGCCGCCACCGACGCGCTCGCCGCGCTGGCCGCACTGACCGCCGAACTCGCCGCCGCGTACCAGGTCCGGCTGGAGGCCCGGGCCGGCATCTGCACCGGCAACGTCGTGGTGATCACCCGGCCCGGCGACGACTTCCGGGTCGTCGGCGACTCCGTCAACACCGCCGCCCGGCTCCAGACGGCCGCCCGGCCGGGCGAGGTGCTGGTCTGCGCGGACACCGCCGCCATGGTGCGCGCGCGGGTCGGCACCGAACCCGTCGAACCGCTGGAGCTGAAGGGCAAGTCCCGCCCGGTGCCCGCCTGGCGGATCACCGCCCCCGAGGAGGCGGCCGACCGGCCCGGCCCGCTCACCCCGTTCATCGGCCGCACCGGGGAGCTGGCGCGGCTCGCCGACGGCTACCGGCAGGCCCGGGAGGGGCGGCGGGTCTGCCTCGCCACCGTCGTCGGCGCACCCGGCATCGGCAAGTCGCGGCTGGTCCGCGAGTTCCTCGCCGGACTGCCGGACGGCGAGGCCGTGGTGCTGTCCGGCCGCTGCTCCGCCTACGGCCGGGGCATCACCTACCGGCCGCTCGCCGAGATGCTCGGCTCGCTGCCCGGCGGCCGGCCCGCCCTGAACCGGCTGCTGGCGGGGGAGGGCGGCGGGATGAACGGCGGGCAGGACGGTGCGCGGGACGGTGCGCAGGACGACGAGGGCGCCCGTACCCGGAGCCTGGTCGCCCGCACCCTGGCCGCCGTCGCCGAGTCGGCCCCCGCCCCCGTCCTCGCCGCCATGTCCTCCGTTGCTCCCGCCGCCGCCCCGGAGCCGGTCGGCGTCGCGGACATCGCCTGGGCCGTGCGCCACCTCCTGGCGCTGCTCGGCCGCCGCCGCCCGGTGGTCCTGGTCTGGGAGGACCTGCACTGGGCCGAGTCGACCCTGCTCGACCTCGTCGAGGAGATCGCCGGCCGGCTGCGCGACGTCCCCGTGCTGCTGCTCTGCCTCGCCCGCCCCGAGCTGTTCGAGCTGCGCCCGGGCTGGTCCGCCGGAACGCCGTGCGCCCTCACCGTCGACCTCGGGCCGATGACCGGGGAGCAGACCGCCGCCCTGGTCGGCGGCCTGGCCCTGCGCGGCGACGTCCACCCCCAGGACGACCGCGTCCACGACCACCGGGAGCTGACCGGCCGGGTCCTCGCGCTGTGCGACGGCAACCCGCTCTTCGCCGAGCAGCTGATGGACGTCTTCGCCGAGACCGCCCCCGGCACCCAGGTGCCGCCCACCGTGCAGGCCCTGCTCGGCGCCCGGCTCGACCGGCTCCCGGCCACCGAACGCGGCCTGCTGGAGCTCGCCGCCGTCGTCGGGCGCGAGTTCACCCGCGCCCAGCTGCGCGCGATGGCCGAGGCCGACGGCACCGCCCCGCCCGCCGCCGACGTGGCGACCGCCCGGCTCGCCCGCCGCCGGGTCTTCGAACCCGGACCGGCCGGCACCTACCGCTTCGCCCAGGCCCTGCTGCGCGACACCGCCTACGAGTTCACCCCGAAGACCCGCCGCGAGCGCTGGCACGACTTCCTCGCCGACCGGCTCTCCCGCGAGCGTCCGCCCGACCCGCTGGCCGTCGCCTACCACGTCGAGGCCACCAGCCTGCTGCGCCGCCAACTGCGCCCCGGCGACCCGCGGTTGCCCGCCCTGGCCGGTCCGGCGGCCGGCACCCTGATCGCCGAGGGCATGCGGGCGCTGGCCCGCAAGGACCTCCCCGCCGCCGTCCAGCTCCTGGAGCGCGGACGGGCGTTGCTGCCGGTCGGCGACCCGGCGCACACCGCCCTCGCGCTGCACGTCTGCGACGCCGGGATCTGGCTGCAGGACGAGGCCCGCTGCCGCGCCGCGCTCGCCGCCGCCGAGGCCGCGCTGCCCGAGGACCCGCGCGCCGCGGCCACCCGGGCGATCCAGCACGGCATCGTCGCCCTGCGGCTGGGCCTCGCCGCACCCGCCGACGTCGCCGCCGACGCGCGGCGCCTCACCGAGCGGCTGGAGCGCGACCCGGGCGACGACCTCAGCTGGTGCCGGCTGCACCAGCTGCACGCCCACCTCGAACTCGCCGCCGAGCGCACCGCCTCCGCCGAGCGCTCCTTCCGCCTCGCGCTGGCCCGCGCCCGGGCCCTGGCCGACGGCTACGAGGAGGACCGACTGCTCTGCGCGGTCTGCGAGTTGACGCAGTGGACGCCCACCCCGGTGGCCGCCTCGCTGGAGCTGTGCGCACTGCTCGGCCGGCGCTTCGCCGCCAACCGCTCGCTGCTGATCCCGGTGCTCGTCGCCCGCGCCCACCTGGAGGCCCTGGGCGGCGACGTGACCGGCGCCCGGCGCACCCTCGCCGAGGCGCTCGGCTACTCCCACGACGTGCACGCCGACCTCGCGGACGCGGTGCTGCTGGACGCCGCGGGCTTCGTCGAGTCGCTGGCCGGCGCCCATGACGTCGCCGAGGCCCGCTACCGGCAGAGCCTCGGCGTGCTGCGGGCCGCCGAGCACGCCCCGGACACCCGGACCACCGAGGTCACCATCGCCCGCGAGCTGTTCGCCCAGGGCCGTACGGACGCCGCCGCCGCGGCCCTGGACCGGATCGGCCCGGACCCGGACCCGACCGGCGGCGCGGACGGCGCCGCGGACGGCGGCAACCCGCGCGCCCGGCTGGGCGCCGTCGCCCTGCGCGGCCGGATCGCCTCCGCCCGGGGCCGCCACCCCGAGGCGCTGGCCGCGGCCGAGGCGGCGCGGGCGCTCAGCGCGGGCTCCGACGACCCCTGCCTGATCGGGGAGACGCTCCTCGACCGGGCGATCGTGCTCCGGGCGGCCGGCCGGGCCGGGCGGGCGGCGGCAGAAGGGACCGAGGCGTTGCGGATGTTCGAGGCCAAGGGCGCCACCCTGCCCGCCGGACGGGTCCGGGCCTGGCTCGCCGCCGGGACGGCCGGCCCGGCGCGGCGGACGGACGGGGGCGACGGCCGATGACCGCCCGCCACCTGCCGCCCTGGCGCCGCCCCGCCCGTGACCACTTCCCGGGCGTGCCCGCCTGGAGCCTGCCCGTCTCGACCGTGCCGCAGGAGCCCTTCGACGTCAGCCCGCTCGGCGGCCGGCTCACCCGGGAGTGGGCCTGGGGCGGCGCGGACGGCTCCGGGGTGCGGGTCTGCGTCCTCGACAGCGGCATCGACGCCGCGCACCCGCTCGTCGGCGGCCTGGAGCGGGCGATGGACGTGGTCCGGGCCGAGGACGGCACCCTGGCCGTGGTCCCCACCGAGCCCGCCGACACCGCCGGCCACGGCACCGCCTGCGCCGGCGTCATCCGCTCCATCGCCCCCGGTGTCGCGCTCACCTCGGTGCGCGTCCTGTCCGGCGGCCGGCACGGCAGCGGCGCCGCCCTGCTCGCCGGGCTGACCTGGGCGATCGAGGAGGGCTACGACGTCATCAACCTGAGCCTGTCCACCACCAAGGCCGAGTTCTGCGACGCCCTGCGCGACCTCGCCGACTCCGCCTACTTCCGCCGCTGCGTCATCGTCGCCTCCGCGCACAACATGCCGGTGCGCAGCTACCCGTGGCCGTTCGCCTCGGTCATCTCGGTGGCCAGCCACGACAGCCCCAACCCGATGACCTACTACTACAACCCGTCGCCGCCGGTGGAGTTCTACGCCCGCGGCGTGCGCGTCCCGGTGGCCGGCCCCGGCGGCCGGCAGCTGCTCAGCACCGGGAACAGCTTCGCGACCCCGCACATCGCGGGCATCTGCGCGCTCATCCTCGGCAAGCACCGCTCGCTCACCCCCTTCCAGCTCAAGTCCGTCCTCTACCTGGCCGCCGAGAACGTAGCCGTACCCGATGGAGGTGCGCGTGTCGACTGACCCGTTGGAGAGTGCCGAGATCCACCGGCGCAGACTGCTCCAGTCGATCGTGGAGGTCGCGCGCAGCGTGTTCGGCGCCGCCGCGGCCTCCGTCCTGCTGGTGGACGAGAGCGACGGCGACCTCGTCTTCGCGGCGGTCGCGGGGGAGGGCGAGCACCATCTGCTGGGCAGCCGCTTCCCGGCCGGTACCGGCATCGCCGGCTGGGCGCTGATGACGGGCCAGCCGGTGATGGTGGACGACGTGGCGCAGAGCCCGCAGTTCGCCCGCTCGGCCGCCGAGTCCACCGGCTACGTGCCGCGCGGCATCATGGCGGCGCCGCTGATCTGCGACGGCGACTGCGTCGGCGTGCTGTCGGTGCTGGACCGTGACAGCCGGCCGCGCTGCGACCTGGGCGACATGGCCTCGCTCGGGCTGCTGGCCACCGAGATGGCGACGGTGCTGGAACTCCTGTCGGCACCCGGCCCGGCCGCCCCGGCGCCGGTGGCCGCGAAGCCGCCGGCCTTCGACCTGGCGGTGCTGCAGCGCGTCGCCGACCGTCTGCCGACCGCTCCCGACCAGGTGGCCGCGACCGTCGTCAAGCTGCTGGCGATGGCCGACGACCTGCTCGCCACTTCCGACGCCGACGCCGATGCCTGACGCTTCCGCCTTCCTCGCCCAACTCGACGACCCGGGCCGGGTGTTCGACGTGCGACCGGCGCCGGAGCGGTGCGTGCTGCTGCTCAGCCGCGCCTGTGACACCGACCTCGACCCGGTCGAGCGGCTGCTCATCGGCGCCGGGATCCGCACCGTGCGCCTGAACGCCGAGGAACTCGCCGCCACCTCGCTGACGGTCGGGCCCGACGACCGCGCGGTGCGCCTGAACGGGCGCCCGCTGACACCCACCGTCACCTGGATCCGCCACTTCGCCGCGTCCGCGGTGGCGGCCGGCGAAGCCCGCGCTCCCGACTCCGCCCGTACCGCCTTCCTGCGCGACTCCTGGCGGGCGGCCACCGGGCAGCTGGCGGAACTCTCCGGCACGGCGATCCGCCCCGAGCGCCCCGGCGTGCTCTCCCAGCTCCGGCTCGCTCGGCGGCACGGCGTCGCCGCCCCGCGCACCGTGCTGACCACCGATCCGCACCTGGTCGGCGACGCCTTCGACGGGCCACGGGTGGTCGTCAAGGCGGCCCATCAGCACTTCGTCGAGCCGGTGCCGGGCCGCCTGCACGGCGTCTTCCCCACCGTCCTGGACCGCGCGGACCTCGCCGCCGGTCGCGGGGACGGCCCGCGCCCCGGCCCGCCGGTGCTCGTCCAGGAGTACGTCGAGCACGAGGCCGAGCTGCGGGTGTACTTCGTCGCCGGGCGGCTGCACGCCTTCGCACTCGGCAAGGCGGACCCGGCCGACCCGTGGACCGCCCCGGAGCGGCTCGACGTCCGCCTCCTGCCGTCGCTCCCGGCGCGGGTCGCCGCCGCGACCCGCACCCTGGCCGCGGCGATGGACCTGCGGTACGGCGCCTTCGACTTCCTGCTCAGCGCCGGGACCCCGGTCTTCCTGGAGGTCAACCCCGACGGCGACTGGCGCTGGGCCGAGCGCCGCACCCGCGGCACCCCGGTCACGGCCGCCCTCGCCGCGATGCTCGCCGGCCTCCACCGCACGGCGGCCCGGGACGCACCGGGGCACCGGCCGTAGCGTCCGCCGCCGGTGCCGCCCGATCCGCCGCCCCGCCCGCCGCCCCGCCCGGTGCCGGGCCCGCACCCCGGGACCGCAGCCCACCCGCCGCCCCTCGGGCGCGTGCCCGATGCCGAGGCCGACCACCTCGTGCGGCGGGTTCGTCCTCCTCGCCGGCGGTGCCCGGGTACGCCTCGACCGCCGGGTCGCGCTGTACCTCGGCCGGCCGCCCCTCGGCGATCACCCGGCCGAAGTTGAGCACCGTCACCCGGTCCGCGACCGACGTCACCAGCCGCATGTCGTCCGCGATTCGGGACAGCGCCGCAGGTCGGGCGCCGTGATCCGGCGTCGTGTCCCGGCGCCGTCGGGCGAGGCGGGCGGGCGGCCATTCGGCGCAGCCCGCCGCCGCGGGCCCGGCCCCGGCCGCCTACCGTGGGCTGGTGACCGATCGTCCGACCGGCCCTCCGCCGACCGCGCGCCACCTGGGCTACCTCGGGGCCGCCGCCGCCTTCGCAGTCTGCATGGCGGGCACCACCCTGCCCACCCCGCTCTACGGCCTCTACCAGGAGCAGATCGGCTTCTCCGAGCTGATGGTCACGGTCGTGTTCGCCATCTACGCCTTCGGCGTCATCGGCGTCCTGCTGCTCGTCGGCAACGTCTCCGACTCCGTCGGCCGCCGCCCCGTGCTGCTCTGCGGGCTGACCTGCGCGGCGGCCAGCGCCGTCGCCTTCCTCGCCGAGGGCGGCCTGCCGATGCTCTGTCTGGGCCGGCTGCTCTCCGGACTGTCGGCCGGTCTGTTCACCGGCACCGCCACCGCCTACGTCCTGGAACTCGCCCCGCCCGGCCGCCGGGCCCGGGCCGCGTTCGCCGCCACCGCCGCCAACATGGGCGGCCTCGGCTGCGGACCCCTGCTCTCGGGCGTGCTCGCCGAGTACGCGCCGCACCCGCTGATCCTGCCGTTCGCCGTGCACCTGGTACTGCTCGCCGCCTCGTTCGCCGTCCTGTGGTCCCTGCCGGAGACCGTCGAGGGCGCCCGACCGCTGCGCACCGCCCGCCCGCGACGGCCGTCGCTGCCGCCGGAGGTCCGCGGCGTCTTCGTGCCGGCCGGCCTCGCCGCCTTCGCGGGCTTCTCGCTGCTGGGCGTCTTCACCTCGGTCAGCCCCGCCTTCCTCGCGCAGGGCCTGGGCGTCCACAACCACGCGGCCACCGGCCTGATCGTCTTCCTGGCCTTCTTCGGCTCCACGCTCGGCCAGCTCCTGGTGCCGAAACTGGGCACCGCCCGGGCCATCCCGCTGGGCTGCCTGGTGCTCATCGCCGGGCTCGCCCTGCTGGCCTCCTCGCTCGCCTGGACCGTGCTGGCGCCGCTGATCCTCGCCGCCCTGGTGGGCGGCGCCGGCCAGGGCATGGGCCTGCGCGGCGCGGTCGGCGAGATCGCCGCCGCCGCCCCCGCCGAACACCGCGGCGGCGCGCTCTCGGCGCTGTTCGTCGTCGCCTACTTCGGCATCTCGATCCCCGTCATCGGCGTCGGCCTGCTCGCCCAGCCCCTCGGCCTGGCGGACGCGGGCCTGGTCTTCGCCGCCTGCATGGCCGTGCTGGCCGCCGCCTCCGGCCTCTACCTGCTGCGCCGGGCCAGGCTCTCGGCCGCCTGAGCGGGGCCCGGGACCTCGGCGCGGTGCCCGGATTCGGGCTGGGTCGAAGGGCGTTGCCCGCCCGGTTCGCGTGCGGTGAGACTTCTTCTCGGCAGGCCGACAGCAGGCCATCCGGAGAAGTGACTTGAGGAGAGTGTCCGTCATGAGCATCGCGCGTTCCCTCGTCCCCCGCGCCGGCGTCGCGCTGGGCGCCGTCCTGATGGCGACCGGGCTGCTGGGCGCCCCCGCCCAGGCCGCCGACGGCGCCCCCGCCTCCGCCCCCGCCGCCGTCACGGTCGCCGCGGCCCCCGCTTCCGACGCCAACCAGACGGTCATCCAGGCCACCGCCGGCCTGAGCCGCGGCCAGAGCTGGTCCTCGCCCGACGGCAGCACCGTCCTGTACCAGCAGTACGACGGGCACGTCGTCCTCTACAAGAACAACGTCGCGATCTGGACCGCCGTGGGCACCTACGGGGTCGGCACCTACTTCTACGTCCAGGCCGACGGCAACCTCACCGCCTACGACGCCGCCTGGCGCCCGCTCTGGGAGAGCCGCACCGGCCGCCACCCCGGCGCGTACCTGGCCATCCAGAACGGCGGCAACCTGGTCGTCTACTACGGCAGCACCCCCCTCTGGTGGTCCAACTACCACCCCGGCGGCACCGGTCCGATCGACCCCGACCCCGAGTGCACCCCCACGACCCACCAGCTCTGCCCCTGATCCCCGGGGCCGGACGCGGACCCGGCGGTCCGCGTCCGGCCCCGTCCGGCCGGGTCGGGGCCGCTGCATAGGGTGGGGTCGACACCGGCTCACGCACCCGTGGAGATCTGATGAGTTCGACCGCTGTTCCCGACGCCCCGCTGCCCGTCGGGGTGATCGGGCTCGGTGACATCGCGCAGAAGGCCTACCTGCCGGTCCTCGGCGCGCTGCCCGGCCTGGACCTGCGGCTGATGACCCGGGACGGCGCCAAGCTGGACCGGCTCGGCGAGGCGTACCGGATCGCCCCGGAGCAGCGGTTCACCGACCTCGGCCGGCTGATCGACAGCGGCATCCGGGCCGCCTTCGTGCACGCGGCGACCGACCAGCACGTGCCGATCGTCGAGCAACTGCTCACCGCCGGCGTCGACGTCTACGTGGACAAGCCGCTCGACCACACCCTCGACGGCGCCCGCCGCCTGGTCGACCTCGCCGACCGCACCGGCCGCTCCCTGGCGGTCGGCTTCAACCGCCGCCACGCCCCCGGCTACGCCCAGGCCCTCGAACGCCCGCGCGACCTCATCGTCCTCCGGAAGAACCGCGAGGGCCTGCCCGAGGCCGCCCGCACCCTCGTCTACGACGACTTCATCCACGTCGTCGACACCCTCCGCTTCCTGGCCCCCGGCGAGATCGACCACGTGGACGTCCGCGCCCGGGTGCGCGACGGCCTGGTGGAGCACGTCGTCCTCACCCTTGCTGGCGACGGCTTCACGGCCCTGGGCCTGATGAACCGCCTCTCCGGATCGACGGAGGAGATCCTGGAGGTCTCCGGCGCCGACTCCAAGCGCGAGGTCCACAACCTCGCCGAGGTGATCGACCACCGCGGCCAGCCCACCGTCCGCCGCCGCGGCGACTGGGTCCCGGTCGCCCGCCAGCGCGGCATCGAGCAGGTCGTCCTCGCCTTCCTCACCGCCGTCGGCGCCGGCCGCACCCTCGACGCCCACGACGCCCTGCGCACCCACGAACTCTGCGAACTGATCGTGGAGCGCATCGAGAGCATCAAGAGCCTCTGACGTCGCGTCCTCAAACACTGGAGGGTTCCACGGGCAGGGGCTACCGGGTCAGTCCCTGCTGCACGATTTCAGACCCTGAGAAGCCGGCCGCCTACGACGAGCCGGCCGGTCCGGCCGTGCGAGCCGGGGGCGGGCGGCTCGTCTCCCTCGGTGTTCGGGCCGTCGCCCACGACGCCGGAATCATCGAGGGCATCGACTGACCGATGGGGTCGGTACTCCAGCGGGAACGGAGACGTCCTGCTGGAGTACCGGGCGCGACCTGTCACCACGGCCCGACGCGGCACCGGGCCGATCGATGCCGTCGGGCTCAACGACCGGTGGGGAGGTTGGCCCCGCCGGTGCAGTCGAACACCACACCCGTGACGAAGGTGTTGGCCGCCAGCATGTGGATCGCCCGGGCGACGTCCTCCGCGCGACCCACCCGGCCGACCGGGGTGGTGGCGGCGAGACCCTCGAACAGGACAGCCCGCTGCTCCGCCGGGACGCGGTCCCACCACGGGGTGTCGACCACGCCGGGCGAGACGGCATTGACCCGCAACGGGGCGAGCTCGACGGCCAGCGGCGGGACCATCGCCTCCAGGGCGCCGTTGATGGCGGCCAGTCCCGCGGTGCCGGGGAAGGCGGCTCGGGCCGAGGCGGCGGTGATCAGGGTGACCGAGCCGTCCTCGCGCAGGTGCGGCAGCGCCGCCTGGAGGACGCGCACCTGCGGCCAGAACTTGGCGTCGAAGCCGGTCGCGAGCTCCGCCAGGTCGAGGTGGGCGAACGGGCCGGATCCGGCCGCGCCGCTGACCGCGACGACCAGGTGGTCCACGGTGCCGGCCCCGGCGAAGAACTCGGCGAGGGCGACCGGATCGGCGGCGTCCAGCCGCTGCCCGGTGCTCTTGCCGCCGATCCGGGCGACGGCGGCGTCCAGCCGGTCGCGGTCGCGGCCGGTGACCACGACCTCGGCGCCGTCCGCGGCGAAGGCCGTGGCCGCCGCCTCTCCGATGCCCGAGCTGCCGCCCATCACGACGACGCGCTGTCCGGCGAAGAGGTTTGACGCAGTGCTCATGGTGGTGGGACCTTCCGACTTGTCGAGACCGTTGGTTCTGGCAATGATGTTTGCCGAGACTGTTAGTCTTGTCAAGCGGGGGCGAGAGGAAGAGGAACACCATGAGCGAGGTCCAGGACACCGAAGCCGCGGCCGACGCGGCGCCCGCCGCGGCCGGGACCGCCCCGGCCGTGCGCCCGCACACCGGCCGCCGCCGCAACGAAGCAGCCCACCGGGCGATCCTCGACGCCGCGCTGCGCCTGCTCGCGGAGTCCGACGGCACGCCCGTCACGATCGACGCCATCGCCCGCACGGCCGGCGTCGGAAAGCAGACCGTCTATCGGTGGTGGCCCTCCAAGGGTGCCGTGCTGCTGGACGCCCTCACCGACCGCGCCGACCAGGACGTCCACGGCCCCGACACCGGCAGTCTCGGCTCCGACCTGCAGGCCTTCATCGCCACCACCTTCGAGGCCGCCCAGCGCGACACCACCGCCTCCGCCCTGCGCACCGTCGCCCGCGAGGCCGCCCGCGACCCGCACCTCGCCGAGCTGATGCGCAGCTTCACCGCCGCCCGCCGCGGCGCGCTGCGCGAGCTCCTCGCCAGGGGATGTGAGCGCGGCGAACTGGCCGGGGAGGCCGATCTGGACCTCATCGCGGACCAGGTCTACGGGGTGTTCTGGTACCGCTTCCTGCTCGGGCACGCAGCCCTGGACGCGGACACGGCGGAGCGGCTCGCCTCCTCGCTGACCAGGGGGAACGCCGCCGGCTAGGACTTGTCCGGTCGATCATGTGCGGAGCCGGGCGACGAGGGCCGCGGTCGTGACGGTGCCGAGGTGGACGTGGCCGCGTTCGTCGGGCGGAAACGGGTGGCGGCGGCGACCGCCAGCGCCCCCGCGAACGCGAGCGCGAAGGAGGCCGCCCACGGCGCGGTGGCGGGTGCGGACGGGGGCGTGCCCGCGATGCTGTCGACCTTGCCGAGCGGGTCGATCGTGACGGTCACCGGCTGCTCGGTCAGCGGCAGTTCGTCCTTGTCGGCGGAGAAGGACTCCTCCCCGCCGCCCGGCAGCCGCACCACGTACCGGTAGGACGCGGAGGCGCCGAGCTCCGGGTCGCCCGGATCCTCCTCGTGGCGCACCACCACCGCCGCCACCGCCGTGCCCCGCTCGTGCAGGGCCTGCTGCTCCGCGCGGCCGAGCGACAGGGCGGCGAAGGCTCCGCCGCCGAGCAGCAGGGCCACCAGACCGGCCCTGGCCAGCGGCCCGGTGCGATGCTCGCGGCAGACCGCCTGCGTCCACTGCCACGGGACGAGCAGCAGCACGGGGTAGCCGAGGATCGCCGCGACGTAGAGCAATCCCGGTGGGAACCACGGGAAGTGGCGGTCGCGGCTGGACAGCAGCCAGGCGAGCGCGACGATCGCCAACAGGTAGGCGAGGGTGACGGTGGTGAACCGCACCGGGAACGACCGCCGGTAGAGCCTTCCGATCTTCGCGGTACCGGTCATGGATTCCCCTCGTTCCACTCGCCCCGGACCACCTTCCTAACCCAAACAGACGCTTCCGGTGGGCACGTTCGCCGACAGGGGAACGGCCCGCCCGGACCTCGGGGGTCCGGGCGGGCCGTTCCTCCCGCTGTCAGTCGGCGATGCCGCAGTACTGCTGCTGCTTGCCGATCGCGCGGTAGACGCAGTCGGCCGTCTCCACCAGCCGCAGCACGGCCTCCCGGTTGCGGGAGGTCTCGCGTCCGATCACCTCGTCGGGCGGGTAGAAGCCGCTGGCGCCGTTCGGTCCGGGGTACATCTCGAAGGTGTAGGCGAACACCCGCTGCGCGCCCCACAGCCAGTCGTCGATCGACCCGTCCGTGATGTAGAGGTCGCTCGACTGCTCGGGCGTGTAGCCGTTGGTGGCGGCCATCGACCGGCCGAGGGTGGCGAAGGTGTTGTACTCGTCGGCGCTCATGCCGGTGGCGGTGTCGGCAGTGGTCCAGCCGAACGGCCAGAGCACCAGCTCGCTGTAGGTGTGGAAGTCGATGGCCGCGGTGATCTGCTGCTTGCCGCCCACCACCCGGCTGCGGACGAAGTCGGCGACCACCTTGGTCTCCTTGGCGGACTCCGGTCCGCTGCCCCGGTAGGTCTCGCTGGAGGTGGAGCCGGAGGAGCCGCCGCAGCAGCCGAACTTGTAGTCCCAGTTGCGGTTGAGGTCGGTGCCGACGTAGCTGCTGCCCGGGTTCGGCTGGCGGTCCTTGCGCCAGCTGCGGTAGCGGCCGGTGGCGATGTCGTACTCGCCGCCGTCCGGGTTGAGGTCCGGGATCACCCAGATCTCCCGGCTGTTGACGGCGTTCGCGATGCGGGGGTCGGAGGCGTACTTGTCGCCGAACTCGTGCAGCAGGTAGAGCGACATCTCGACGGTGAGGTGCTCGCGGGCGTGCTGGTGGGCGGTGAAGAGCACCTCGGGCTCGTCCTCGTCGGTGCCGACGTTGTCGCTGATCTTGACGGCGACGATCGGCCGGCCCTCGTAGGAGGTGCCGATCACCCGCTTGCTCATGATGTCGGGGTGCGCGGCGACGACGGCGTCGATGTCGGCCGAGGCCTCGGCGTAGTTGTGGTAACCGGAGTCGGCGGACGGGAAGTCGTACAGCGCCGCGCCGACGCCCTCCAGACCGGGTTCGGCACCGTACCGGGGGCCGGGCAGCGGGACGGGCGACCAGCCGAGCGCGCGCAGCCGGGCGGCCTCGGCGGGGGTCGCGGTGACCGTCAGCGAGTCGGGCCGGACGGCGTCGACGGAGGCGCCGGTGGCGGCGACGGCGGTGCGCTCGGCGACGGTCCGGGGGCCGTCGAGGCGGTACTGCCGGGTGAAGGTGGCATCGGGGCCCGCGTTCGCGGCGGCCGCGGGGGCCGGCTGCGCGGTGGCCTGGGTGGTGAGCGGGACGGCGAGGGCGAGGGCCAGCAGGACGGCGGTGACCGTGGCGGGCGTTCCTCGACGGGGCAGTCGCATGACTGTCCTCCTGTGGGGGTCCGTAGGGACGGAACGGTGAGGAGGCGGGTGCGGCGCCGCGAGCATGATGGTCCGTCAATGTCATGCAATCGTCAAGGAGTTGGGTGAAACGGGGGGTGGGGAGGCTCGGGTCGCGCGCCGGTTCGGCGACCCGCCGCGCCCCGGGTCGCCGAACCGCAGGTGGCCGGGCTGTACCAGCGCCGCCGCCCGCCCGCGTCGAGGAGCAGCCGGCCGCAGTCCGCGCTCGCGGGCGGGGTGGTCTTTCGCGGTGCGGCTCGGGGGCGAGGGCGAGGAGCGGACCACGGTCCGGAGCGGGCCGGTCGACGCCGACGGGTGGACGGAACCGATCGTGCTCCCCGGGATCCTCGCGCCGGCCGCCGACGGCCGACGGCCGACGGCGGCGGGCTACCGGGCGGACGTCCGGGTCCTGCTCGCCGCGTTGGACCTGAGCACCGGTGCGCTCACCGGGGCGGCCGGTGATGTGATTCCGAGGCTGCGTCCCCGGCGCGGCCTGTCGGGCCGCGCGGGTGGGGCCAGGGCTGGTGTCAGCAGGGGACGGTGACGGTGACCGACGACGACGAGGGAGGCCAGGGGCCGGCCGGAATGCCGAAGGTCCCGGTCACCTGGGTGCCGCAGGGCACGTTGAAGGTCATTCCCTGCACGGGGATGCCGCCCATGGGCACCACGGCCTCCGTGTCCACGGGCGTGATCGGCGGCTGGCCGACCGCGGTAGCGGAGAAGTTGAAGAGGACGGACTGGGGAGACCAGTTGAGGGAGGGCGGGTAGGCCTTTCCCCAGAGGTTGACCTGGGTGCCGTCGACATCGATACAGGCGGTGATCCAGAGGATGTCGACGGCCCAGTTGCCGCAGGTGGTCTTCACGGTTGCGGATGGAGCGGCGGGCGTGGTGGCGGCGACGGCGGCCGGGGCGGTGGTGGCGGTCAGCGCGGCGAGGACCGCGGCGCCGGCCAGGGTGGCGGCGGTGCGACGACGGTGCATGGGTGGGATCCCTCCGTGGGTGGGCAGCGCGTCCGGCGCGACACCGGACGGGCTGTGACATGTCACATCGTTCTGAAGGGATGATGGCATGCGAACGGTGGGCCGGGTGGGCCGTCGGGGCCGATGGCCGGAAGGCTCCGGGCGGCTGGCCTGAACGGCACGTCATGGATGCCGTGCCGTCGAGGAGTTAATGGCGGAGGCCTCGATGCCCCCACCATCGACCACGGCTCCGCCGAACCCCTCTGTGCCAGGATCGCCCGACCCGGGCCGGGAGCCGTCAGCCACCCCCGAGCCTCACCACCCGCGCCCAGCCGGGCGGCTCCGGCCGCCGGTAGCCGGAGCCGTCCTCCCGCCACCCGCCGAGCCGCCCGAACAGTCCGACCACCGTCCGGCACGACGGCCGGGCCGTCGGCCACGGCGTCTGGCCGTCCGTCAGCACCACGACCACGTCCGGGCGCGGCCGGGCCCGCAGCGCGGCGGCGAAGCCCTCCCGCAGGTCCGTCCCGCCGCCGCCCACCAGCGGGATCTCCGCGGCGGCGCAGACCCGCCGGGCCGCCTGCGCCGCCGCGTCGCAGGACAGCACGGTCACCAGGTCGCGACGGCCCCCCACGGCCCGGCAGATCGCCGAGACCTCCAGCAGCGCGGTGCCCAGCTCGGCGTCGCCGACCGAGCCGGAGGTGTCGACGACCACGCACACCCGGGGCGGTCGCCGCCGCAGGGCGGGCAGCACCGCCCCGGGCAGCGCGGCGGAACGGCGGGCCGGGCGGCCGTAGGAGTAGTCCTCCCCGGCGCCCGCGCCGCAGACCGCCGAGCGGACCGCGGCCCCCAGCAGCTCGCGCCACGGCTGCGGCGGATGGAACGCCTCCTCGGCCCACCGCCGCCACCCCGCCGGGGCGTCGCCCGGGCTGCCGACGATCGCCCGCGCCACCCGGAACCGCACCGCGTCCGAGAGGGAATCATCATCGGGCGCGAGCTTGGCGACGTCGGGATCCCCGGCGCCACACACTTCGGCGGTGACCCTTTCGGCGGCGGGCCCCCCCCCCGGGGGGGGGGGGCCCCCAACCCGGGCGGGGGCCGGGGGGGGAAGGAAAAAGGTACGGGCCGCGCGCCCGGGGGGGGGGGGTCGGGCCAA